>NZ_JBHVXZ010000093.1:0-39460 GCF_042881395.1 Amycolatopsis sp. NPDC058278
CTCTCCAACCGCGCGGCGCGCATGCCTTGGTAGTGGCGCGAAAGACTGCTGCGCACGGCGGCGGCGTCGCGGAAGGTCCCCCCGGCCTGCTCGCGCCCGCGGGGAACGACGGCACCGGGGGCGAGCTGCGCACCGGGCCGCCGGGTGGGCAGCCCGGCATCGGTGAGGTTCTGCGCGGCCGGCGGCTTGAGAGCGCTTTCGGCGGCTAGCCGCGTGCGGTCGGCCGAGGTGTCCCAGTCCCCGACGGAGGTCTGCCCGGGACGGACGGTGAGATCGGCGGCGTGCGCCGGCGCGGCGGAGGTTCCGGCCCGGTTGGGCCGGCTCGCCGCTTCGGCGAGTGCGCCCGGTTCCGCCGGAGTGGCTCGGTGCGCGGCGGAAGTCTCCGCGCGGGCGGGCCACGCCGCCTCGACCGGAGCGATCCGATCCACCGACTCCGACGAAACGGCACCCTCCGCCGCAGAAGCCTCCGCACGGCCCGGCCACCCCGCCTCGACCGAAGCGATCCGGTCCACCGACTCCGGCGAAACGGCTCCCTGCCCCGCAGAAGCCTCCGGACGGCCCGTCCGCCCTACCTCGACCGGGCCGATCCGGCCCGCCGACTCCGACGAAACAGCTCCCTGCCCCGCGGCAGCCTCCGCACGAGCCGGCCACGCCGCCTCAACCGAAGCGACCCGGTCCGCCGCGGATTCCGCCGCGGCCACCGAGTCCGCCGGCGCCCGGTGTGCCGCGGGCGGCTCGGGCGCGGAGTTCTCGTCCGGCTCTGCGGCCGCCGGCCGCTCCCCCGCTGCCGGCCACTGGACCGGGCCCTTTGCTCCGTTCCGGCGGACCACCGGCTTGGCCGGTGGCTCGGTGAACCAGCTCGTCACCACCTGCTCGAAGATCGGCGTCGAAGCCTGGGCCGGGACCACCGGCGGCCGCGGGTGACCGTTGCGGCTCGCCGCCACCAAGCGGCCCGCGCCGATCGGGCGGGCCAGGTCGGCCAGTACCAGCGCGCCCGGGACGTGGACGCTCGCCGTCACCCCCGCGTGGCGGCCCGCCGCTCCCGTTGCCCGCAACCGCACCGTCACCCCGTGCAGCGCCGCCAGCCTGCCGACCACGAACAGTCCCATCCGGCGCGTCGTCTCGGGGCCGACCGTCCCGGCCGCCGCCAGCCGGTCGTTCACCGTGGCCAGCTCCGCCGGGGTCATGCCCAGCCCCTGGTCGACCACCTCGATGAGCAGCCCGCCGTCGGCGCCGCGGTCGGCCGTCAGCGCCACCTTGTGCTCCGGCGGCGAAAAGCGCGTCGCGTTCTCCAGCAGCTCCGCGAGGATGTGCACCACGTCCGCCGCCGCTTCGGGCTGCACCGAACCGCGCGGCGCGTTGCCCAGCGCCACCCGGCGGTAGTCCTTGACCTCCGACGTCGCCGCGCGCAGCAGGTCGCGCGTCGGCACCGGCTCGCGGCCGTGGCGGACCGGGCGGCCGCCCGCCAGGACGTGCAGGTTCTCGCCGTTGCGGCGCAGCCGGGTCGCGATGTGGTCGATGCGGAACAGCTCGTCGAGCCGGCGCGGGTTCTGCTCGTCCGCCTCGAGGTCTTCGATGATCGACAGCTGCTGCTCGACCAGCGACTGGCTCCGCCGCGACAGCGTCATGAACATCTCGCTGACCTGCTTGCGCAGCTCGGCCTGCTCGACGGCGAGCCGGACCGCCTGGCGGTGCATGTCGTCGAACGCGCGCGCCAGCTGCCCGATCTCCTCGTCGGTCCGGACGCCGCTGCCGGGCACCGCGCGCCAGTCGACGTCGTGGCCTTCGCGGATCTGCCGGACGGTCTCCGGGAGCTGCTCGTTCGCCGCGCGCAGGGCGGCCGCGCGCAGCCGGCGCACCGGCGTGACCAGCGATCGCACCACCAGCAGCGCGATCGCGAGCGCGCCGAGCAGCGAACCGAGCACCAGGGCCGTGTCGCGCAGAGAATCCGCACGGGCCCGGTCGGCCGCGGCCGAGACGTCGCCCGCCAGCTTCGCCGCGACGTCGTCCAGCACGGCCGTCACGCCGGTCGTCTCCGCGGCGATCGAGGGCGCGAACGACGCGAGCGGCGCGTTGTTCCCGCTCTCCTGCAGTGCGTCGAGGCGGGCCTCGGCGGAACTCGTCGCCGCCTTGAAGCGGGCCAGGAGCGCTCCCGAGAGCTGGTGTTCGGCCTGCTCGCCGAGCACCTCCTGCTCGGCCGCGGTCTGCACGACGGCCGGGCGCAGCGAAGCGTCGTCCGGGCTGTTCCGGGCCGCCCGCGCGTAGGTCTCCTCGGTGGCCAGCTCGGCCCGCAGGTGCACCAGCAGCCGGGCGGTTTCGGCGCCCGCCGCGGTTTCGGCGCCGGCGTCGGCCGGGACGAAGGCGGGCACCAGGTCGCCGAGGGTGGCGATGATGTCGTTGTAGCCGGCGGCTTTCGTGCGGACGTCGCCGCCGCCGGCGCCGGCGGCGCGGATTCCGGCGAGCTTGCCCAGCGTGGTGTTCAGCGCCCGGCCGGTGTCGCCCGGCAGCGGCGCGAAACCGGTGTCGCGCTGAACCGCGGCCACCTTCGCGTCGACGGCCGCGGTCAACGTGTCCGGCGCGCCCGCCGGGACCGCGACCGCGGCCACCATTTCCGCACCCAGCGAGGCGGTCAGGTCGATCGTGTCGTGCAGCACCGGCAGCCGGTCGCGGGCCGCGCTGAGCGCGGTCGCCCGGTCGAGTTCGCCCTGGATCCGGACTTCCGCGAGCGCCACCGCGACCAGCACCGGCAGCAGCAGGACGACGCTGATCTTGGTGCGGACGCTCCAGTGCGCCGGCCACCACGCGGCGTCCACCGGACGGCGGAGCGTGGATCTGCTTTCGTGCATGGCGGAATCGCTCGATTCCCAGCCGCGCGCACGGCTGATGTCGAACTCGGACAGGACGAGGGGGCCCCAGTGCCGATCACGAACGCCGGCGGAGGGACTCCGGATCCCGGCTCCCGCACCGGGGACGACGTGGCGTTGATCGAACCGACCAGCAGCGAACATCACGCCCGGCGTGCTTGTCAACCCTGCGCAGCGGCGTTTCGGAATGCCGGGATCGAATTGCTTCCGCCGTTGACGCATAGTGTTCCGACGGTCGCTGCTTGCACAACGTTCAAGCGCGTTCACCCAGCTCCAGGAGGTACCGGACGCCGGAAGAGCGCACCGTCGGCACTGGCGGCAGAAATACCCACAGCAGCCGCCGGGCGCGAATTCGGCCCTTGCCCGAATGGTGTGTTATTAATTCCCACCCTTCCCGGGTGGGAGCCGCGGACGCCGGGTGCGGCAGAATCCCCGCAATGACCGATGTGGACGAAGACGCCGCCGCGCAGGGCAAGCGGGTCGGCTGGGTGGAGCTGTACTTCGACCTGGTCTTCGTGTTCGCGGTGGGCCAGGTGGCGCACAGCATCGTGGCCGATCCGCACTGGGCGCGCGTCGCCGGTGCGCTGGGGCTCTTCGCCACGCTGTGGTGGACGTGGATCGGCTTCGCGGTCCTCTACAACCGCCGCGGGGACGGCCACCGCGCGGCGGACCGGCTCTTCGTGCTCGCCGGCACCATCCCGTGCGCCATCGCCGCCACCCAGGTGCACCACGTCTTCGAGGGCCACCCCGCGATCTTCGCGGGGGCGATGGCCGGCGTCCGCGTGGTCCTGGCGGCCGCCCACCGGTGGCCGGCCCGGCCCGGGCTCGACCAGCGCCGGATCAGCACCGGCTACGCCGCTTCCGCGGTCATGTTCGCGGTCTCGGCCGTGCTCCCCTCCAGCTGGTGGCTCTGGGCGTTCGCGCTGGTGCAGGAGGCGGGGTTCCTGCTGCTCGGCGACCGGCGCCGGCGACGCCGCGGTGAGCCGCGGGAGCGGCCGACGCGGGAGACGCGGCTGCGGGACATGCTCGACCGGCCCCGCGACCCCAACCTGGCGGTCGACTCCGCTCACCTCGCCGAACGCTTCGGGCTGTTCATGATCCTGCTGCTCGGCGAGCTGGTGATCACGGTCGGCACCGCCGCGCTCGAACGCCCCGCCGACGACGTCGCCTACTGGTCGGCCACGGTCGGCGGGCTGGTGCTCGCCGGCGCGTTGTGGTGGATGTACTTCACCTCGGCCGCGGAGATCTCCGAGCGCATGCTCGGCCTCTCCGGCGGCCACCCCGCGGTGGCCTATTCGCTGTACGCCGGCGGTCACCTCCCGCCGGCGTTCGCGCTGCTGTTGATGGCGGCCGGGGTGGACCTCTCGCTGCACGAGTCCCCGCCGCCCGCGGCGGGCTGGCTCCTCACCGCGGGCCTGGCGGTCTACATCGCCGGCACCCGGGTTTTCGCGGGTGCCCACGCCCGCTGGTACCAGCGGGCGGCCCGGATCGCTTCGCTCGTCGTGACGGTGAACCTCGCCCACCTGGGCCGGGTCCTCCCGGCGCCCGCGGTGGTCGTGGTGGTCGCCGTCTGGGGTGTCGGCATGACCGCGGTCAGCACGGTCGTGCGCCGGCGGGACATCGAGCGCCTCGGCGACAACCCCCTGGCGTTCCTGGTGCGAGGCCGCGACGCACCCGGGCGGTGACCCCTCAGCGCGCACCGCGCCGGTCCATCGGCCCCCACTCGCGCGACCCCTGCTCCTCCACCAGCCGGCGGGCCTCCTGCAGCACCTCGTCCGCCACCCACGCCAGCGGCTCCACCGCCACCACGAGCGGCTCGTTGTCCGGGCCGCGGGCGATCTCGCGGCCGCGCAGGACCCAGGGCCGCACCCCCGGGCCGCGCAGGTCCCGCAGGTGCTCGTAGTCGTAGAGGCGGCGCGCGAGCCACAGCCTCAGCGAACGGTCGTGCCACCACGGCTCCAGCCGGAGGGAATTGGCCGACAGCCCCGGCAGCGCGATCCCGGTCAGGCCGTCCCGGCTCGAACCCGAGTCCGCCAGGTCGATCTCCGGGCCGCGGGACCAGCGGACGTACAGGTCGTCGCCGCGTTCCGCCTCGAACAGCCTGGTCAGCTCGGCCAGATCCGTCACCGTGGGCAGCATGATCACGCATTACCCCCGTCGCGGACGGGTAACCTAGCTGGTCAGGATCTGCGGGGACAGCACCTTGAGCATCGCGTTCGTCCACTTCAGCTGCCGCAGCGTCTGCGGGTGGCAGCGGGTCGCCAGCTCGAGCAGCCCGGTGTCCTTCGCCGCCTGGGCGCTCTGGGCGAGCAGCTCCCAGTCGAGTGACACGCCCGCCGCGCGGCGGTGGAGGCGGCGCAGGTCCGCGAGCAGGAGCAGGCCCGGCTCCGGACGGCGGCCGCTCAGCTCCGCCAAAGCCCTCCGCAACGGCTCCAGCGGGCCGGGGCCGGGGACGTCCTCGCCGAGCTCCAGGTCGTAGGCCCGGCCGGCGCGGGCGATGTCCCGCACGTGCGCCGCCGACCAGGCCGCCAGGTCGCGGGCGACGTGGTGGACCTCGTGCTCCGCGTGGTGCCGGTCGGACGTCTTCAGCAGGTCCTTGGCCAGCGCCGTCTCCGCTCGGTGCAGTTCGCGCAGCACCAGTCCGAGCTTCATCGGACGACCTCCTCGTCGACGGCCGCGGGCACCGGTTCGGGCCGCGGCGCCGCGACGGCGGCGACCTTCCGCAGCGCGGCCGCGGCCGTCTTGAACAGCGGCTGCTTGGACACCGGGTCCCAGTCGGTGAACGTCAGCTCGTTGGCCGCGCGGTCGCCGTCCTTGCCCGCCGGGTGCTCGACGTCCCAGTAGCCGTAGTGGAACGGCAGGAACAGCACGCCGTCGCGGATGCCGCCGACGCGGACCCGGGCGCGGACCGCCCCGCGGGGTGTCGAGACCTCCGCGAGGTCGCCTTCGGCCAGCCCGGCGGCCGCCGCGTCGCGTTCGGACACCTCCAGCCACACCTCCGGCGCGGCCGCGCGCAGCTCCGGTGCCCGGCCGGTTTTCGTGCGGGTGTGGAAGTGGTGGATCGTCCGGCCGTTGATCAGGAAGAACGGGTGGTCCTCGCTCGGCGCTTCGTGCGGCGGCACGTACTCGGCGGCCTTGAACATGGCCTTGCCGTCCGGGTTCATCGCCCGGTACTCGGCAGGTTCCAGGGGCGCCCCGGTGACGAGGTCGCGGCCGTAGCTCTCGCAGTAGTCGGGCCGGGCGAAGAACTTCCCGTCGGCGTACAACCGCTCTGTCCCGTGCGGACTGTCCGAAGTGCACGGCCATGGGATCCCGCTGACTTCGCGCAGCTTCGCGTAGCTCAAGCCGCTGTAGTCGCACGGCCTTCCCTCCGACGCGCGCTTCCACGCCTCGAACGCCGATTCGGCGTCGTGCCACTGCGGGAACGGTTCGCCGTCGTTGCCGCGGAAGTCCATCCGCCGCGCGTAGTCGAGGAAGATGTCCAGGTCGGGACGCGCCTGCCCGGGCGGGTCGACCGCCTTCTCCGACAGGTGCACCGTGCGGTCGGCGTTGGTGAACGTGCCGGTCTTCTCGCCCCAGATCGCCGCGGGCAGCACGACGTCGGCGAATTCGGTGGTCTCGGTGCGGAACGCGTCCTGCACGACCAGGAACAACCGCGAGGAGTCCAGGATGGACCGGATGCGGTGCAGCTCGGGCAGCGACACGGCCGGGTTGGTGGCCGACACCCACAGGAACCGCAGGGTGCCGGTTTCGGCGTAGCGCAGCATCTGCATGAGGTGCGTCGGCGGCCCGTAGTGCGGGATCTTGGCGGTGTCGACGTTCCACAGCGACGCCAGCTCGGCCACGTGCGCGTCGTTCGCCCAGTTCCGGAAGCCCGTCAGGTCGCCGTCGGCGCCGCATTCGCGGGTGTTCTCCGCGGTGGGCTGGCCGTTCATCTGCAGCACGCCGGCGCCGGGCCGGCCCAGCATGCCGCGCAGCAGCACGAGGTTGTTGACCTGCACCGCGGCCGCGGACGCCTGGTGCGACTGGTAGAAGCCCTGCAGCACCGTGCACAGCAGCCGCTCCGCCGAACCGAGCAGCCGGGCGGCTTCGCGGAGCTGCCCGGCATCGACGCCGCAGATGCGCGCGGCGCGCTCGGGCGGGTAGTCCGCGACCATCGCCGCGAGGTCGTCGTAACCCACCGCGCAGCGGTCGACGTACTCGCGATCGACCCACCCGTGCTCGATGATCTCGTGCAGCAGCCCGTTCATCAGCGCCACGTTGGTCCCGGGCAGCGGCGCCAGGTGCAGTGTCGCCGCCCGGGCGACCGGGGTGTCCCGAGGGTCGACGCACAGCACCGCGGGCGGGTTCGGCCCGGCGAGCCGGTCGAGCACGCGCGACCACAGGACGGCCTGCGTTTCGGCCATGTTGTGCCCGAAGAGGGCGATGACGTCGGCGTGGTCGACGTCCGCGTAGGACGCCGGCTGGCCGTCGCAGCCGAAGGACTCCTTCAGCGCCGCGGCCGCGGTCGCCGTGCAGAGCCGGGTGTTGCCGTCGAGGTGGTTGGTGCCCAGCCCGCCGCGGGCGATCGCGGCGAGCGTGTAGTACTCCTCCGCGAACAGCTGGCCGCTGGTGTAGAAGCCGAGCGCGCCGGGCCCGTGGGCGTCGAGGAGCTCCTTGCTGCGCGAAACGACCAGGTCCATCGCCTCGTCCCAGCTCGCCTCGACGAGTTCGCCGTTCTTGCGCACCAGCGGCGTGGTCAGGCGGTCGGGCGAGGAGTTGGCCTGCCAGCCGAAGAGGTCCTTCGGATCGAGGCGGCCGTGGTTGACGCGGTCGTCGGCGCGGCCGCGGACCCCGGCGATCCGGCCGTCCTTCACCGCGATGTCGAGCCCGTCGCCGTTCGAGTGCAGCACCGCGGCGCTGCGGACCCAGCGGTCGACGTCGTCCGGGCGCAGCCCGTCGGCGAGGCGGCTGTCCACCCGCACCGGCCACGGTTCCCCCGGGCCGTAGGGCGTTCTGGTCCCCCAGGGCTCGGTGACTCCGTCGCGCTTGCCCACCGCAACAACCTCCGATCACGACTCGGCCGGACGGGGATACCCGCGATGCCCGCCGGCAAACTTCGTTCCGCGGCTTTTAGTTTGCGCGACGCAAAAGTGAGCGGGAATCCGATTTGTCCGCTTCGACCGCCCCGGCGAACCGCTCGAAGGCGGCGATCGCGGCCGTCCGCGTCACGGGATCGAGCCTGCTCAGCACGCCCGCCAGCACTCGGCGGCGATCGCGGTCGACGCGGTCCACGAGCTGCCGCCCCGGCCCGGTCGGGGCGAGCAGCGTTTCGCGCCGATTCAGCGGATTGGGGGCCTTTTCCAGCAGGTTCAACGCGACCAGCCGGTCACACGCCCGGGTGACCGACGACGGGTTCATCGCCAGCTCGCGCGCCACCCGGCCCATGGTGACCGGGGTCCGGTCGACCACCACCCGCAGCGCGCGGAACTGGGTCAGCGTCAGCTGCTCGGTGTTCCGCTCGACGGTCGAGTCGGCGATCAGCACCATCGCCCGCAACGCCGCCAAAGCCGCGTCGGCGCCGTCCTGTTCCTGCCACGTTTGCGTCACGCAAGTATGATAGCCGGGGAAAGCGGGTACAGCGATTTCGTGAGCGCCGACGGTGACCACGGAAGGAGGCGTCCGCGCCGGTGAAACCGGATCCCGGGCACGTCGAGGCCACGGCCCTGCGCGACTACGTCGAGACCGTCGCCGAGCTGCTGCGCGTCGAACCGGCCGCGTCGTGGAGTGAACACGGCAGCCCGTCCACCGCCTACATCGCGCTGGCCGACCGGCACGCGGGCCGGTTGCTGATGCTGTCGTGGACCGACGGTGGCGGGTGGTGCCTGGCCGTGGAACCGGACGGCGCGGAAGAGCCCGCGGTCCTGGTCCGGTGGCCCGAACCGGCGCGGCCCCGGCCCGCCGTGGTGGCCCGCCGGGTGCACGAGGCGCTCACCGAAGCGGCACCGCACGCCAAAGGGAGTACTCATGAGCCAGACAGTCGGTGACTACCTGCTCCAGCGCTTGCGCGAGTGGGGTGTCGAGCAGGTTTTCGCCTATCCCGGCGACGGGATCAACGGCCTCGTCGCCTCGTTCGGCAAAGCGGACAACCAGCCGCGGTTCGTCCAGGCCCGGCACGAGGAGATGGCCGCCTTGTCCGCGGTCGGCTACGCGAAGTTCAGCGGCAACGTCGGTGTCTGCATGGCCACCTCCGGCCCGGGCGCGATCCACCTGCTCAACGGGCTCTACGACGCCAAGCTCGACCACGTCCCGGTGGTCGCGATCGTCGGGCAGACCGCACGCAGCGCGATGGGCGGCAGCTACCAGCAGGAAGTCGACCTGCAGGCGCTCTACAAGGACGTGGCGAGCGAATACCTCGTCGAGGTCAACGTCGCCGAGCAGCTGCCGAACGCCCTCGACCGGGCGATCCGGACGGCCGAGTCGTCCCGCTGCCCGACCGCCCTGATCATCCCCGCGGATCTGCAGGAGGAGGAGTACTCCCCGCCGCAGCACGCGTTCAAGCAGGTGCCCTCCAGCCCGCCGAGCACGTCCTGGCCCCGGCCGGTGCCGCCCGAGGCCGACATCGCCGCGGCGGCCGAGGTGCTCAACGCCGGTGAGAAGGTCGCCATCCTCGTCGGGCAGGGCGCCCGCGGCGCGGCCGAGGAGGTCCGCGAGGTCGCCGAGATCACCGGCGCGGGCGTCGCCAAGGCGTTGCTGGGCAAGGATGTCCTGCCCGACGACCTGCCGTGGGTGACCGGCTCGATCGGGCTGCTCGGCACCCGCCCGAGCTACGAGCTGATGCGCGACTGCGACACGCTGCTGATCGTCGGCTCGAACTTCCCGTACAGCCAGTTCCTGCCGGACTTCGGCCAGGCGCGCGCGGTGCAGATCGACCTGGACGGCCGGCTGATCGGGATGCGCTACCCGACCGAGGTCAACCTCGTCGGCGACAGCGCGGCCACGCTGCGCGCGCTGCTGCCGAAGCTGACGAGCAAGCCGGACCGGGCGTGGCGCGAGACGATCGAGAAGAACGTCGCCTCCTGGTGGGAGACCGTCGAAAAGGAAGCCGCCGTCGACGCCGACCCGGTGAACCCGATGGCGATCGTCTCCGAGCTGTCGAAGCGGATCCCGGAGAACGCCATCGTCACCGCGGACTCCGGTTCCTCCACCAACTGGTACGCCCGCAACCTCCGCATGCGCGGGGACATGCGCGGGTCGCTGTCGGGCACCCTGGCCACGATGGGCCCGGGCGTGCCGTACGCCATCGGCGCCAAGTTCGCCCACCCCGACCGGCCGGTGATCGCCCTCGTCGGCGACGGCGCCATGCAGATGAACGGCCTCGCCGAGCTGATCACCATCGCCCGCTACCACACCCTGTGGAGCGACCCGACCTGCGTGATCTGCGTCTTCCACAACAACGACCTCAACCAGGTCACCTGGGAGCTGCGCGCGATGGGCGGCGCCCCGAAGTTCGAGGAGTCCCAGAGCCTGCCGGACGTCGACTACGCCGGGTTCGCGCTGTCCCTCGGGCTGTCAGCCGTCACGGTCGACAAGCCGGACCAGCTCGCTTCGGCCTGGGACACGGTGCTGACCGCGGGCAAACCGGCGGTGCTGGACGTCCGCTGCGACCCGGACGTGCCGCCGATCCCGCCGCACGCCACGTTCGAGCAGGTGAAGTCGGCCGCCCAGGCGGTGCTGAAGGGCGACCCCGACGCGTTCCACCTCGTGGCGCAGGGGGTCAAGACGAAGCTGCAGGAGTTCCTGCCCGGGAAGACCCGGTGACGACGATCGAGCGGGCCGGCGCCGCGGCGGTGGGGGTCGCGGCCTCGGGTGTCGCCGTGGCGCGGAGGGTCCGGTGACGCGCGGGGTCGCGGCGGCGCGGGCGGTGTGGGGCGTCGGGATCCTGGTCGCTTCGCGCCGGCTGCCGATCCCGCGGAAAGTGGCGCTGGCGTTGGGGATCCGGCACCTGGCCCAGGCCACGGCCGTGCTGCGGCGGCCGGACGGCCTGATGGCCCGCCGGGGCTGGACACTCGACGCGGCGCACAGCGCCAGCATGCTCGGACTGGCCGTGGTGTCCCGCCGGTGGCGGGCCGCGGCACTGGCGAACGCGGTGGTCGCGGCCGCTTGGGCCCGCGCGGCCCGCACCGGAGAACGGAGGCAATCATGAACCAGGTCGTGGTCGTGACCGGGGCCAGCGGCGGTATCGGCCGCGCGGTCGCGCGGGCGTTCGGGGCCCGGCAGGCCCGGGTGGCCCTGCTGGCGCGGGGGAAGAAAGGCCTCGAAGCCGCGGCGGAAGACGTCACCCGCGCCGGCGGGACGGCCCTCGCGATCCCCACCGACGTCGCCGACTTCGGCCAGGTCGACGCGGCCGCTTCCCGGGCCGAGAAGGAGCTGGGTCCGATCGACGTGTGGGTGAACGTGGCGTTCACGTCGGTGTTCGCGCCGTTCGCCGAGATCGAGCCGGACGAGTTCCGCCGCGTCACCGAAGTGAGTTACCTCGGCTACGTCCACGGCACGATGGCCGCCCTGCACCGGATGAAGCCACGCGACCGCGGCACGATCGTGCAGGTGGGTTCGGCGCTGGCGTACCGCGGGATCCCGTTGCAGAGCGCGTATTGCGGGGCGAAGCACGCGATCCAGGGCTTCAACGAGGCGTTGCGCTGCGAGCTGCTGCACGACGGCAGCCACGTCCGCACGACGATGGTCCAGATGCCGGCGGTGAACACGCCGCAGTTCTCGTGGGTCCGGTCCAAGCTGCCGCACCAGGCCCAGCCGGTGCCGCCGATCTACCAGCCGGAGGTGGCGGCGCGCGCGGTGTTGCACGCGGCCGAGCACCCGCGTCGCCGCGAGTACTGGGTCGGCGGGAGCACCGTCGGAACGTTGATCGCGAACGCCGTCGCGCCGGGTGTGCTCGATCGGTACCTCGCCCGGACCGGGTACCGGTCCCAGCAGACGGGGGCGAAGAAGCCCGCCGACCAGCCGGAGAACCTGTGGTCGCCCGCGGATCGCGAGCGGGACTTCGGTGCGCACGGCCGGTTCGACGCCAAGGCGACGCCGAGGAGCGTGCAGCTGTGGGCGAGCCGGCACCACGGTGCCGTCGCCGCAGCGGGGAGTGCCTTGGCCGCGACGGCGCTGGCGGTGTGGCGGCGGGCGCGGTCGTGACCGGGCTCAGGCCGGCCGGTCACCACTGCGGGCGCGCCGGAGCTTGACCGGCTGGAAGCCCTTCCACTCCTCGATGGTGACTTCCGTCATCACGTACCCCGCGGGAACGTGCTCCCGGTTGTGGCCGCCCGGCCCGTACACGTGGATCGCGAGCAAGACCTCGCAGGCCTCGCTCGCGAGGTGGAACCGCTCGACAGGGACGAACCCGCAGCCCGCCTCGAGAGCAGCCCCGCGGAGCTTCTCGAGCACTTCGGCTTCGGTGCCGGGGCGCAGGGTCTGCACGGTCACCCCGGGGAGGAACGAGATGACGTAGTACTTTTGCCTCAGCTCCCGGATGACCTGGCCGTCGCGGGCGCCGATCCGGTCCGCGAGCTCGAAGTAGCGGCGGAACCGGCGGCGGGCGATGAGGTCCAGCATGGAGAAGAAGACCGCCCACGCCAGGACGGGCGCGATCAGGAACGCCCAGAACCCGCTCCGCCAGTCTCCGGTCGCGAGGGGCAGCCCGACGGCGCTCGAGACGAAGAACAGCAGCACCCAGCAGCAGCAACCACGCATGCGGCCCCTCTCGCCCCCACGCAGGTTAACGCCGATCGGCCGCCCGGTCACCGCGATCCGGCCGGTGCCGCCGGACATCGGCCGAAAGGACGAGCCCGCGGCGGCCGAACCGCCCCTTCGGCCGAGGTGACCCGCCCCTTCCCTCCCCTAGCTTGATCGTCAGGCGGGGAGGAGGGGACCATGAAGTTCACCGCCAAGCGAGTCGTCGTTTCCGCGGTTGTGGCCGGGGTGGCCGTGGTCGCCGTCGGGGCCACCGTCATCGCCACCGCCGCGGATCCCGTCTCGCCCGAAGTCACCGGCTCGACCCCGGCCGATGCCGACCACGAGAACGAAGGCAAGTACACCGCCGGGGACTACGTGCTCACCGTGCACGAACTCGACGACGACGGCGAAGGCACGAGCACCGCCATCGGACCGCACACCACCTACTACTCGAAGACCTTGCACGGCAATGGAAACCGGCAGCAC
The DNA here is from genome assembly GCF_042881395.1 of Amycolatopsis sp. NPDC058278. Lineage (NCBI taxonomy): Bacteria > Bacillati > Actinomycetota > Actinomycetes > Pseudonocardiales > Pseudonocardiaceae > Amycolatopsis > Amycolatopsis sp. NPDC058278. The sequence continues at coordinate 13,068 of NZ_JBHVXZ010000093.1, forward strand.
ACGGTCGTCAAGTTCTCGGCCGGGCCGGACGCCGACGGGCCGATCGTCTTCAGCTACCCCGTTCCCGCGCCCGGCCGGGCCGTGGGCTGCGTGGCCTCCGGGACCGAGGCCGCGCCGCAGGTGCGGTGCGAGACCGAGTTGCCCGCGAGGTGATCGACTCGGTGCAGTCCGGAGCACGCCGCGTTGCCCCGCCGACCCCAGGAGCACGACGTGCGTACTCTCCTCTGCCTCGCCGCTGTCCTTCTCTCCGTGCCCACCGGCAGCGCGCAAGCCGCCACGACGCAGAAGTGGCCCGGTGATCCCGCCGTCTCGGTCGCCGATCCCGCGGGGGTGCTCGGCGACAACGTCAGCGGGCTCTCCTTCGACGGCCCCGATGTGTTGTGGGCGGTCAAGAACGGCCCGGGCACGCTCTACCGGCTCCTCCGCGACGGCAGCACCTGGCGGCCCATCGACAACTGGAAGCCGCGCTACCGGGGACGGCAGCGGCGACCCGGACGCCGAAGGGGTCGTCGTCACCCCCGATGGCGTGTTCGCCGCGACCGAGCGCGACAACGACGGAGACGGCAGCCTGCTGAAAGTGCTGCGGTACGACACCGGATCGACAGCGAGCGAACTCGACGCGTCCGCGGAATGGGACCTCACCGGCGACCTGCCCGCCGTCGACGACAACGGCGGTTTCGAAGGCATCAGCTGGATCCCCGACACCTTCCTGACCGCCGGCGGCTTCCGCGACGACCACACCAAGGCGCCCTACGACCCGGCGGTCTACCCCGGCCACGGGACCGGCCTCTACTTCCTGGGCCTCGAAGACGAAGGCCGGATCCACGCCTACGCCCTCGACCAGGCCGGCGGCGGGTTCACCCGGGTGGCGTCGTTCTCGGCCGGCTTCCCGAAGGTCATGGAGCTGGAGTTCGACCCGGCGACCGGCAGCCTCTGGTCGGTCTGCGACGACACCTGCTCCGGCAAATCGGCGACGCTGAAGCTCTCCGGCGGCAAGTTCACCGTGACCGCGACCTACGCCCGGCCGTCGAAGATGCCGAACTACAACAACGAAGGGTTCGCGATCGCCCCGGCCTGCGGCGCCGGGCGCCGCGCGGTCGTGTGGTCCGACGCCGACGACGGCGACGACGGCGGCCACGCCCTGCGCACGGGGACGCTGCCCTGCGGCTGAAACCCCGGCGTCAGCCGCCGTGGCCCGGGCCGGTGTTCGCCTCCGCAACTTTGGTGAACCCGGCCGGGATCTGCGGGGTGTTGACCGTCTTCACCAGGTCGGGCGTCCGGGGCAGGAACGCGAGGTCGCTGGCGGTCTTCCGGCCGTCCGCGTCCGTCGTGACCCGGTACACCGGCAGGTAGGTGGTGGCGTCGACCCACAGCTCCCCCGCCGGGTGGCCGAGCTTGATCACCTGGTGTCCCCGGTACTCGCCCGACCCGACGATCTCCTGCCCGCCGGTGATCGACTTCTTGATCCGGTCGGCGAAGCTCGTCTTCGGCGGCAGCTCGCCCGCCACGTAGCCGGGCAGCTTCGTGTCTTCGGTCGAAAACGTCCGATCCTTGTGGTTCACCGTCGTGTCCAGCAAGTGCGCGGCGTGGTCGATCACGGGCGAGCTGTCCCACGCCTCGATCCGGGTGGCGCCGGTGCCGTAGACCCAGTACTGGCTCATCGTGACCTGGTCCTGGTACCAGACCGTGCCTTCGTCGTGGTCGACGATCCGGTAGACGTACCCCGGGCCGCCGTCCAGCGCGGCCGAAACCCGCTCGACGACGTAGGCGGCGTTCCGGACCTCCGGGACGCCGGTGGGCACGCTCGCGAGGGTGGCGGCCACCAGCACCGCCAGCACGCCGGTCCCGACCGCGCCGCGGGTGACCAGGGTGCGCCGCCGCGCCCGGCGGGCCCGCCCGAGGACGACGTCGGGGTCGGTCCGGAAGGTTTCGCCGTCGACGGCCCGCCGGAGGTCTTCGCGAAGCCGGTTCTCCTGTTCGGTGTTCACAGCTTGGTCCCCGTCCGGTCGAAGAAGGATTTGAGGCCGGCCAGCGCCCGGGAGCTCTGGCTCTTCACGGTGCCCGTCGAGCAGCCGAGGACCGCCGCCGTCTCGCGCTCGGACAGGCCCTCCAGGTAGCGCAGCACCACCGTCGCGCGCTGCCGCAACGGCAACGTCAGCAGCGCCTGCCGGAGGCCGTCGCGCCGGATCACGTCGTCGGACGGGTCGGCCACCGTGGGCTCGTCGGCGAACTCCGCGACCGGCACCGAGCGCTCCCGCCGCCGCCACCGCCCGCGCACCTCGTTGAGCAGGATGCGCCGGACGTAGGCCTCCGGGCTGTCAGCCTGCCGCACCCGCCGCCAGTGCTGGTAGGCCTTGACCAGCGTGTCCTGGACCACGTCGTCGGCCAGGTGCCGGTCACCGCAGAGCAGGTACGCGCTCTGGTGCAGGGGCGTTCCCCGGCTGCGCACGAACTCGCGGAACTCCGCGTCGCGGCCGGTCCCGGCGTCCTCTGTCTGCTTCACACTGAGGTAGATGTGATCATGCGCCGGAAAGTTGTCAGCCGGCCGGAGATCGCAGCCCGAGGGCGCTCACGAGCAACGCGGCCACCGCGGCGCGGTGCTCCGGGCGGTCCGCCCACCGCAGCCGGCGACCGGCCTCGACCACCACGCCGAAGCCCGCGTGCACCAGCACCCGGGCCTGGCGGGCGTCGAGTTCCGGGCGGGCTTCGCGCAGGTGCTGCTCCCACACGGCGATGTGCTCGCGCTGCGCCGCGACCAGCGGGCGGCGCAGGCCGTCGGGCAGGCCGGCGATTTCCGCGTTGGCCACGCTGTTGAGGGCACTGTGCTCGAAGCTGTACGCCACGTACGTCGCCGTCAGCGCGCTCAAGGCGCCGTGCGGATCGGTCGTCCCGCGCAGGTTGTGCTCGACCGCCTGGGCCAGCAGCCCCGCGGCTTGCAGGCAGGCCGCCGCCAGGATGTCGGCCTTGCCCGGGAAGTACCGGTAGAGCGCGGACGGCACCAGCCCCACCGCCTCGGCGATCCGGCCGTTCGTCACGGTGGCGAACCCGTCCCGTTCGAACAGCGGGACGGCGGCCGCGAGGATCTCCGAACGCCGGGTCCGGGGCACCGGCGGGGCGGGGATCTCGACGAAGGGCGCGTGCGCCGCGGCGGGGCCGGTGGCGGCCACCCGCCGGGCCGCGGCCTGCAGCAGTTCCCCGACCCGGCGCCGGCCGATCGAGTTGTGGTGGGTCGTGACCGACCCGATGGCCCCCAGCGCCGCCACGGCCCGCAGGTGCTCGCCGGGCCACGGGTGCTCGCGCCGCACCGCCTCCGCCACGCGCTCGACGACCTGCGCGAACTTCCCCGCGAGCAGCCGGCGGTCTTCGCGCTCGAGGTACCGGGCCTCCCACCGGTACACGCCCCCGGTTTCCCGGTGGGCGACGGTCACCCGGGTGACGGCGGCGAAGATCTCCGCGAGGGCCGCGTCCGGGGCCACCTCGGCGAGCGCGGCGACGAGCCGGTCCGCCATGACGTTCGCGCACTCGGCGAACAGCGCGTACTTGTTCGGGAAGTGCCGGTACAGGGCGGCCGCGGTGATGCCCACGCGCGCCGCGATCTCCTCCATGGACGCCGCGTGGTAGCCGCGCTCGCTGAACACCGCGGCCCCCGCCTCGACGATGAGCTGCCGCCGGTTGCGGGGCCGGACGGCCGCGGCCGGCTGGGCGGTCACCGCGGCCGCCGGGGAGAGGTGCGCGGGGCCATGCTTGTCAGTCAACCACAGGCCGGCCGGCTCTTGCCGACCCGCGAATCACCTTCTATGTTAATGAGGAATCTCCCCTCAAGCACCGCTCATACCGCATTTTGAACGGGTACTGCCTACCAAGGAAGCTAGGTAAGTAAATGAGCAATCTCAGCAGGAGGAACGCTCTTTCGCTCGGCGTCGCGCTGGGCCTGGTGGGCGCGGCGAGCGTCGTCCCGGCCTGGGCCTCGACGGCCGGGGCCGACCCGTGGTGGGTCTGGGACGACGAGGTGGACAGCCTGATGGCGGGGCTCGTCGACGGCGGCCGGGTCCCCGCGGTCAACACCGCCCTGCGGTCGTGGGTGGACAACGCCGGCCCGCTGCCCGCCGGCCTGCCCGCCGACCTCGCCGCCTGGCTCCAGCGGGTCAACCGGCTGCCCTCCTGGGCCGACACCGCCAAATTGCGCCGCGCCGCCGACTTCAACCGGCGCAAGGACACCTACCTGTTCGTGCTCTACGGCCTCGGCAGCGGCATCATGAGCACGGTGATCCCGCGGGAGGCCCGGTCGGTCTACTGGTCCGCGGGCGGCGCCGCCATGCAGGACCGCGCGGCCAAGACGTTCACCTTCGGCTACGACCTGAGCGAGGCGCACGCGTTCGAGCCCTCGGGCCAGTTCGTGGTCACGGCCAACAAGACGCGCCTGGTGCACGCCGCGGTGCGCCACCTGCTGCCGCAGTCGCCGCACTGGCGGGCGGTCGCCGACGAGCGGGTGCCGATCAGCAACGGCGACATCCTGGTCACCTTCCACAGCCTCGGCACCTTCGTGCACCGGAAGCTGCGGGAGTGGCACGTCCCGATGTCCGCCGCGGACGAGGACGCCTTCCTGCACCAGTGGCAGGTCGCCATCCACCTGCTCGGCGTCCGGGACGAGTTCATCCCGAAGACGTGGGCCGAGGCGGACGCGCAGTCGGTTCAGGTGCTCACCCCGCTGCTCGCCCCGACCCCCGAAGGCAAGGAGCTCGCCGCGGACCTGCTCGGGCTGACCGCCCAGATCGACTTGGGCGTCACCCGCGGCTTCCTGAACGAGTTCGTGCGGTACGTCCTCAGCAACGAAGTCGGTGACTGGCTCGGCCTGCCGCGCGACTACGCGGCGGCCACCCTGATCCGCACCGGGTGGCCCGCCTACATCGCCTTCCGGGAAGGCCTGCTGCCCATCGCCCCCGCGGGCTTCTACCTCTTCGACCAGTTCATCCGCGCCCTCGCCATGCTGTTCCTCAACAAGGGCACTTCCCCGACGACCACGCCCATCACGATCCCCACCGGCAACCGGCCCGGCGCCTGAAACGACGCCGGGCCGGACGGATCAGGCCGGTCCCCGGCCCCACAGCCGCCAGGTCTGGTTGAGCGGGCTGTTCTGGGTGACCGGCTTGCACGTCCACTGGATGACCTGGGCGCGCGCGGCCGTGGAGACGCCGTTGACGTCGACGCACTTGCCGCTGTGCCGGGCGACGAGCTGGTAGTCGTGGGAGTCGTTGCCGCCGTAGGTCACCCGCCGCGGCGAGAACTGCTGGTTCGTCGCGCCGTCGGCGCAGGTGCGCTGCTGGACGGCGGCACCGTCGTCGGCCGAGGCGCCGGCGACTTCGAGGCACTTGCCGCTCTGCTGGTTGACGACGGTGTACGCGCCCGCGGCGCCGGGCACCGGCCGGAAGTTCCACAGCTGCTGGCCGCCGCCCTCGCAGACGTCCTGCTGCTGCCGGTTGCCGTCGGCGGTGCTCAGGTCGGTGTTGTCCAGGCACTGCTGGGAATGCTGGGCGACGGCGACGGACTGGAAGCCGCCGTCCGACGGCGGCAGCAGGGTGATGCTCAACGCGTCGTCGACCGTGGTGTGCGGAAGGTTCACGGTGAGGGCGTTGCCGGACACGGCGGCCACGGAGTCCTGGATGGTGACCGGGCTCTGCACCGCGGCCCCGCCGTTGTACGGGATGCGCTGGACGATCACCCGCACCTGGTTGTTCTGGACGACGCCGGAGGTGGTGTCCAGGCGCTGCAGGCCGACCGCGACGTTCCCCGTCGTCCGGCCACCGCCGACCAGGACCTTGGCGGTCCCGGCCGCCTTCGTGGCGAACGCGTCGTAGGACGTGCTGGCCCGCGTGGCCACGAGCTGGCCGGTCTGCGAGCCGTAGAAGCGGTAGGCCCACCACTCGCCCTTGGGCTGGTACCGGCCCGCGGAGTTGCGGACGAGCAGGTTGCCGAGGTCGTTGTGCAGGTTCCCGCCACTGGCCCAGTTGGCTCGCAGCCCGTCGGCGCCGGCCCGTTCGAGCCGGGCGATGTACCAGGCGCCGTCACCGGGGTTCTGCTCGTTCGACGCCCCGTACTCGTTGATCTGGTAGGGCCGCGGGTGCGGGATGCCGCGCGAACCGAGTGACGCGTCGGCCGCGGCGACGTTCGCCACCGGGTCGCCCGGCAGGGAGTGCCAGCTGACGATGTCCGGCACCGTGCCGGAGCCGCGGACGAAGTCGAGGTACTGCGTCCACCAGCTCCCCGAGGTCGACGGGACGCCGGCCAGGCTGGGGCCGACGATCGCCTGCGCCGGGAAGGCCGCCCGGATGCGCTGGTAGGCGCGCTGCCACATGGCGAAGTACTGGCTCTGCGGCCGGTTCCAGAACAGCGAGATGTTGGGCTCGTTCCAGATGTCCCACTCCACCGGGGCACCCGTCGCCCGGACGTCGCCGATCAGGCGGGTGAGGAAGTTGTCGTAGTCGGTCCAGTCGCCGTTGTCGCCGGGGAACCGGGAAATCGGGTAGCCGTCGGCGCCCCAGAGGTCGTGCACGAGCAGGACGAACTGCCCGCCGAGCGAGCGGGTGCGCAGGAGCTGGGCGCGGGTGGCGTTCCACCGCCGGTCGTACCGGCCCGAGACCCAGCCGCCCGGGCTGTCCAGCTGCGCTCCCCCGGCCCGCATCGCCTGGAAGTTCACGTCCCGGAAGAAGTGGTCGGGCGGCCCCGACGCGTTCTCGGTCATGCCGTAGATCCACCCGGAGGCCCGGTACGTGGGTGCGCCGCCCGCCGCGGAGAAGTCGACCGAGATCGACTCGTCCGCGGCCTGGGCCGGCCCGGGGAGGGCCACGGCGGAGGCACCGGTCAGTGCTCCGGTGATCAGGAGGGCGGCCAGGCCACGGCGGACGCGGGGCCGCTGACGCGAGGTGTCCACGGACAGCTCCTTTGGCGGTGGACGTGCGGGGGACGATCCCGGGTCATCGAACCGGTTCGACCACCAAGGAACGTACGCCGCAGGCAATTCACCGACAATCGGCCAAATGGAGGCGAACCGGTTCGCCTCAGCTGGTAGCCCTCGGAGGGCAGTGAACGACTCATTCCCGGCGTCGGAGGTCAGGAGTGCGTCGTTCAAGACGCCGCAAAAGGGGCTTTCCTCGCGCCACCCCGCGAGGAAAGCCCCTTCCGCCTGCCGGCTCAGCGGTAGCCGGCGGCCACCACGTTCGCCTGCACCGCGTTCTCGGTCGCGTCCGACGGGTAGCCCGCGACCATCGCGCCTTCGTAGAACGTCCCCGCGCTCAGGTTCGCCCCGCCGCCGGGTTTGCAGCAGTCGCCGCCGCTGCCCAGGATGATCGCGCCCTGCTTCTTCATCGGGCTGTAGCCGCCGGGGAGGTTGCCGTCCCACATCGTCGTGAGGCTGCCCGACTGGGCGTTGCTGCCCTTGAGCGCGAACCGGGAGGTGCCGTTGTTCTTCAGCATCGCCGTGACGAACTTGCTGGGCAGCGCCCGCTGGTTCGGGTTCCACTGCTGGCTGCCGCCCGGGTACAGCCCCCACTCGAGGTCGGCCTGCACCCACGGGCCCGAGCCCTGGCAGCCGCCGAACCAGCACTCCGTGCCGAAGTTGATCGCGTCCATCGCACCGGCCGCGTCGGCCTTCCGGGTCGTTTCGCTGTTGCCGTAGTCGAAGCAGCAGCCGCTGTTGACGTGCGTCCCGCTGGTCACCATGTACATGCCCTCGGGAGCGCTGCCGGTCGGTACCCCGGTCGAGTGGCCGTCGCGCCAGTAGCTGTTGCCGGGGTTGATGTACAGCGAGTACGCCTTCGCGCCGCCGACCGTGAGCGACTCCGACGTGGCCTTCGCCGGACTGCTCTGGTTGGACCCCGGGACCACGCTCGATCCCTGGTACCACAGGTCGTTCCCGCGTCCGGACTGGTCGTAGACCACGGTGATGACGCAGGACGTGCCGGTGCAGAAGGAATCCTGGGCGGCCGCGTCGGCGGTGCCGCCCGCCGCCCGGACACCGATGTTCCGGGTCGTGTTGTCGGACGAGCGCCGGACCTGGTACAGGTTGCCGGCGTAGGTGCCGTAGAGCGCCCGGGCCGTGCTGTGCGCGGCGACGCACGGCGTGCCGCCGGAGGCGTAGATGTCGCACGGCGCCGTGCCGGACGGGTCCGGCGGGGTCGTCCCGGTGCTCCACTGCTGGTTGCTGCGGCCGTGGCAGGTCCACAGGACGACCGCGGTGCCGTTGGCCGTGCCGGCGCCGGTCACGTCCAGGCACAGCCCCGACTGGACGCCGCTGACCGTGCCGTCGGCGTTCTGCCGCCACTGCTGGTTCGCCCCGCCGTGGCACGCCCAGATGATGGCGGCCGTGCCGGGCGCCGTCCCGCCACCGGAGGCGTCCACGCACCTCGTGCCGTTCATCGTCCGCAGCTCACCCGCCGCGGTGAACTCGTACGCCTGCCCGGCCGCGCCGGTGCAGTCCTGGATCTCCAGCGTCGCTCCCTGGGTGTCGGCGCCACCCTTGACGTTCAGGCACCGCCCCGACGCCGCGCTCACCAGGGGCGCCGGCGCGGCCGAAGCCGGCATCGCCCCGGCCAGCGCCGTCACCACCATCGCGGCCACCACCACCAACACGCGCACGATTCCTCCTCGTCTCTGTTACAACCGGGGCTTCGCCCCGGAGCGGGGGCTCCGCCACCCGCACCCCCGAAGCGATTGCCGACAGACAGCAGCAGCGTCACGCCGACTTGCGCGGCACCAGCTCGGTGTCGAGCACCGTGCTCCGGCGCGGGGCCGCGCCGTCGATCATCGCCAGCAGTTCGGCGGTCATCCGGGCGCCCATCTCCTCGACCGGCTGGCGCACGGTGGTCAGCGGCGGGTCCGTCCAGCAGCTGATCGGCAGGTCGTCGAACCCGACGACGGCGACGTCCTCGGGCACCTTCCGGCCCGCGCGGCGGAGGGCGCGCAACGCCCCGACCGCCATCATGTCCGAGGCCGCGAAGATCCCGTCGACGTCCGGACGGCGGCTGAGCAGCCGGGCCGCCGCGTACTCGCCGGACGCCTGCCCGAAGTCGCCGCACACCACGAGGCTCTCGTCGTACCGGCCGGCCCGGGTCATCGCCTGCCGGTACCCGAGCAGCCGGTCCGCCCCCGCGGTCATGTCCTGCGGCCCGGCGACGGTCGCCACGACCTGGCGGCCGCCGTCGAGCAGCCGCTGGGTCGCCAGCCGCGCCCCGCCCTGGTTGTCGGCGTCGACGTACGGCTGCCGGCCCGTACGGCCGGCATGGACCGGCCGCCCGCCGAACACCACCGGGATGCCGAGCCAGTCCAGGTCGAGCGGGCGGCGGCCGTGCATGCCGACGACGAGCGCGCCGTCGACGTGCCCGCCGTCGAGGTACCGCACCACCGGCGACTGGTAGTCGTCGGTGGCCGGCACGGTGAGCAGCACGAGCTGCACCCCCACCGCGGTCAGCTCCCGGCCGACCCCCGCGGCGATCCGCGGGAAGTACGGGTCGGTGAACAACCGCGGCACTTCCTCGCAGACCACCAGGGCGATCGAGCCGGTGTGCCGCGCACTGCTCGCCTTCGCCGCCCGCTGCCGGGCGTAGCCCAGCGCCTGCATCGCGGATTCCACCTGCTTGCGGCGTTCCGGACTCACCCTGGGGAAGCCGTTGAGCACGCGGGAGGCCGTGGCGATGGACACCCCGGCCGCCCGCGCGACGTCGGCCAGGGTGGGCCGGAACCCCGACGGTTCGACGATGGACACGGGCTCAGGCGCGCTGGAGCTGGAACCGCTGGTTGGGGTTCCCGGTGAACGTCCACTGCGAGATCCGCGCGCCGTCGGCGGTCGAAACTCCCCAGACGTCCATCGCGAGGCCGCTCAACCGGTTCACCAGGCTCACCGCGCCGCTGCCCTGGTCGACCACCCGCCACTGCTGGGCGGTGGAGTTGGTGTCGGCCTGCTGGCTGATGTCCGCGCCGCTGTTGGCGTTCGCCGCCTGGAGCACGAGTCCGCTGTTGCGGGCCCGGACCCGGTAGTAGCCGTCACCGGAATCGACGAAGTCGAACTGCTGGCTGAGGCCGCCGTTGGCCGACTCCTGCTCGATGAGCGCTCCGGCCGCCGTCGACGCGCCGGTGATCCCCACGAGCTTGCTGCTGTGCTGGGCCGCCAGCTTGTAGTTCACGCCGGTCTGGACCGGCGGGTTCGGCGGCTGGGTGGTCGAGTCGAACTGCGTGATGAACTTCCACACCTCACCGGAGGTCCAGGTCTGCCAGCCGCTGCCGCCACCGTCCCGCGGGCCCGGGTCGTGCCCGCCGTCGAAGGCGGCCCAGACGACCGGGTACCCGGCCCGGCAGCCGGAGTAGGCGGTGACGATGTGGGTGCGGCTGCCACTGGCGGGCTCCGGCGGGTTCTGCGGGGTGCAGCCGTTGTTCCGGACGAACTGGTCGCGCAGCTGGCGACCGGAGGAGATGGGCAGGACGTTGTCGCCGATGCCGTGCATGCCGATGTAGGCGACCGGCTGGGTGCCGCCGCTGCAGCCGCTGAGGTTCGCGCCGGAGTAGACGGCGACCGCGCGGAACACCGTGGGCCGGGCGCAGGCGAGGGCGTAGCTCATGGCGGCGCCGTAGCTGAAGCCGCCGGCGAAGACCTGCGAAGTGTCGACGCACAGGGCGCCCTCGAGCTGCCGCAGCAGGTCGTCGATGAAGGTGACGTCCTGGCCGCCGGGGTTGGCCCAGCCGTTGCCGTTGCCCTGCGGTGCCACGAAGATCGTGTTGTTGCCCGCGCTGTCGGCCAGCCGGCGGAGCCCGTAGTAGGACCAGTTGTAGCCGTCGGTCCCGCCCGAGTCGACGTCGTTCGCGGTCCCGCCCCGCCAGTGGAGGCCGACGAACAGCCGGTAGGGGTGGTTGTTGTCGTAGTTCGCCGGGACCCGCAGGATGTAGCTGCGGTTCTGGCCGCCGCTGGAGATCGTGTGGTTGCCGCTCGCCAGCCCGGGTGCCTTCCCGCACCCCGCGGTTCCGGCGGCCGCGGTGGTCGCGGCGGCCTGCCGGTCCGCGCCGGCGCTTGCGGCCTGCGCGGTTCCGCCGGCCAGTAAGGCGAGCACGGCTCCGATCACGGCGGAGGCGAACAGGGATCTCTTCACCATCACAGGGGCTCCCTCTGTCTACGGACGTCGTCGTCCTCCCGGGCCGGGGGAGATCCCGGGAGCAGTAAGGTCCACAATGGAACGTCTGGCGAGTGCGATCACGGGCCGAAGAGCCGGCGCTGGATCTCCCGGCGGTAGTCCTCCAGGGTGTTGTCCAGGTGGACGCCGGCGGCGTGGGCCGCCGCGTCCGGGTCGCCGTCCCGGATCGCCCGGTAGATCGCGGCGTGCTCCTCGATCGCGCCCACCGCGTGCCCGCCTATCGCGCCGGACATCCCGATGATGTTCGACTGGCGTTGCAGGCGGCGGGCCTCGCGCACGGCCGCGACGAGGAACTGGTTGTGCGACGCGGCGGCGATCCCGGCGTGGAAGTCGTCGTCGCCCCGGTCGAAGAGCGAATATTGCCCGGTCAGGTGGCCGTGCCGGCAGGTTTCGGCGGCGGCCTCGATCGCGCGCAGCTCCGCGGGGGTGGCGTTGGCCGCCGCCAGCCGGCTCGCCGCGGTCTCCTGGATCCGGCGGAATTCGAAGAGCATGTAGACGTGGTTGAGATCGGCGGGCAGGAAGAACCCGCCCCACCGGGATCCGCCGAGCATGCCCTCGTCATCGGAGACATACAGCCCACGTCCTTTGTGCGCTCGCACCCGACCGATGGCCGAGAGGATCTTGACGGCCTCCCGCACCATGGTCCGGCTGGTTCCCATCCGCGCGGCCAGCTCGTTCTCGGTCGGCATCCGGTCGCCGGGCCGCAGTTCCAGTTCGGCGATCAGCCGGAGGATCTGCTCCGCCACGACTTCGTAGCCGGGGCGGTACGGGACAGGCGGTGCTACTTCCTCGTCACGGGTCACGCAATGAGTATGACTCAGTAACTCCGGGCAGCACCTTACCTCGCCAACCCACCACCCGGTCAATCTTTGTCAGAGCAGGTTGAAAGTTACATCCCCCGCGCCCGGCGCAGGGGCGAGACGGAGCAATGGACGGGCTCCTCGCTTGACGCCGGGCAGGCGCGCTGTTCTCATGGATCACCGACACACCAACGGGAAACCGTCGAGTCACGTCGAAACTTTCGATCGCGGTCCGAGCCTTACCGCGGCGAATGAGTCGTACACATCCTGCCCGGTCCGCCACCGGACGGAGGCCGGTCCGGCCAGGCGCCGCGGACGGCTGACCGCCGGGTGCCGGCGATCAGTACACAGTGGACGGTTGGGCGCCCCCGACCGCCGCCTCGTTCCGGAGAGGTCCCCGCCCATGCCGTCGCGCATCGCCGCCGCGCTCGTCACCGCCCTCGTGGTGACCGCTCTCGCCGCCCCGTCCGCCCACGCCGCGACCGTCACCATCGCCGTCGCCCCGGACGGGGACGACGCCAATCCCGGCACGCCCGCCCAGCCGGTCGCCACCCCGGCGAAGGCCCAGCAGCTGGCCCGCGCCCAGTCGGCCGCCAACGACGTCGTCGTGCAGCTGGCCGGCGGCACCTACCGGCTGTCCGCCCCGCTGCGCTTCACCAGTGCCGACTCCGGGCAGAACGGCCACACCGTCACCTGGCAGGCCGCCTCCGGCCAGACGCCGGTCCTCTCCGGCGGCAGCCAGGTCGGCGGCTGGTCGGTGCAGGACGCGGGCCAGAACATCTGGGTGGCGTCCGTGCCGCAGGGTGCCGACTCCCGGCAGCTGTTCGTCGACGGCGCGCTCGCCCCGCGCGCGGGGATCACGATCTCCCGCTCCGACGTGCAGTTCACCACCAGCGGGATGACCATCACCAACCCGGCGCTGAACTACCTGGCCACGCTGCCGCAGCAGAACCGGATCGAGGTGGAGAGCCAGAACTCCTTCACCGACCGGTACTCCCCCGTCGACCGCATCAGCGGGAACTCGATCGTCATGCAGCAACCCGCGTGGAACAACAACAACTGGGGCTACGACACCCTCGCCAAGCCGTTCGGCGGCGGCCAGCTGTTCCTCGAGAACTCGTACTCCTTCCTGAAGAACACCGGCCAGTGGTACCTCGACCCGCAAGCCGGGAAGCTCTATTACAAGGCCCCCGGCGGCTGGGTGCCCGGCAGCCACGACGTCGAGCTCCCGCGGCTGACTTCGCTGCTGCAGATCGGTGGCACCTACGACAACCCGGTGCGCGGGCTCACCTTCAAGGGCCTGAACTTCGAGCACACCACCTGGCTGACGCCCAGCACCTCGGTCGGGTACGCGAACCAGCAGACGGGCACGTTCCTCCCGGCCGCGGCCCCGATGCCGAGCGACTTCCTGACCTCCTGCCAGTCCGGCTGCCGCCAGTTCGAGGGCGCCCGCAACAGCTGGGCCCAGGCACCGGCCGCCGTCCAGGTCTCCGCCGCCACCGGGATCACCTTCAGCGGCAACACCTTCACCCACCTCGGCCAGGTGGCCCTCGGCATCGGCAACGACGCGAACGCCCACGCTTCCGGCGTCGGCCTCGGCGCGTCGTCGATCACCGTGGACCACAACACCTTCACCGAGAACTCCGGCGGCGGCGTGATCGTCGGCGGCGTCCGCCCCGACGCGCACCACCCGTCGAACCCCGCCATGACGAACCGGGACGTCACCATCTCCTACAACACGGTGAACCGGGTCGCGCTGGACTACCGGGAAATGGCCGGCATCCTCTCGACCTACGCGACGCACACCGTCATCACCCACAACGACGTCTCGAACCTGACCTACGACGGCATCGACGTCGGCTGGGGCTGGGGTGCCAACGACCAGGGCGGCGCCCAGGACTACCGCAACCGCGGCCTGTACGACTATCAGCCCGTCTACACGACGCCGACCACGCTGCGGGACACCGTCGTCAGCTACAACCGGGTGCACGGCACGAAGAAGCTGATGCACGACGGCGGCAGCATCTACAACCTCTCCGCCAACCCGGGCAGCTCCATCGACCACAACCACATCTTCGACAACAACCGCACGGTCGGGCTGTACCTGGACGAGGGCTCCCGCTACGTGACGCTGTCGGCCAACGTGATCCAGGATTCCGGCGTCTGGGCCTTCACCAACGCCAACGGCGCCAACAACACCAACGACAGCACCTTCAGCGGCAACTGGTACAACGGCGGCGCGACCCAGGTGGCCACCGGCTCGCCCCACAACAACGTCCTGACCGGGAACGTCCAGGTCAGCGGCACCAACTGGCCCTCGGGCGCCCAGCAGGTCATCGCCGCCGCGGGCACCGGCGGCACGACCGGCCCGGTCGCGGGCCCGGTCCGGGCGGTGGGCGCGAACAAGTGCCTGGACGTCAGCGGCGTCTCCACCACGCCCGGCGCGCAGGTGCAGATCTGGGACTGCAACGGCGGCACCAACCAGGCCTGGGCCCGGACCGCGGCCGGCGAGCTGACCGTCTACAGCGGCGACAGCACCCGGTGCCTCGACGCCACCGGCCAGGGCACCACCCCGGGCACCAAGGTCGTGATCTGGAACTGCAACGGCCAGGCCAACCAGCGGTGGCAGGTCACCGCGAACGGCACCATCACCGGTGTCCAGTCCGGGCTGTGCCTCGACGTCACCGGCTCCGGGACCGCGAACGGCACCGCGATCCAGCTGGCCACCTGCACCGGCGCGAACAACCAGAAGTGGACTCTCGGCTGACGAACAGAGGAGTTCGGCCATGGTCTTCCGCAAGCGTTCCTTGAGAAGAGCACTCCAGGCCACGGCGGCGGCGCTGCTGCTGACCGCCGGTGCCGTCGCCGCCACGGCGCCGGTGGCCCAGGCGGCCACGCCGCAGGCGTGCGATCTCTACGCCACCGGCGGCACCCCGTGCGTCACGGCGCACAGCACCACCCGCGCCCTCTTCGGGGCGTACAACGGCCCGCTGTACCAGATCCAGCGGGCGTCGGACCAGAAGTACCTCGACATCGGCCTGCTGGAGGCGGGCGGCTACGCGAACTCGGCTCCGCAGGTCGCCTTCTGCGCGGGAACCCGCTGCACGGTCACGAAGATCTACGACCAGACCGCCAACCACAACGACCTGCCGATCTCCTGGGGCGGGTTCTGGAAGGGGCCCGGCCCGAACGGATCGGACATCGGCGCGGACGCGATGGCGCTGCCGGTGACCGTCGGCGGGCACCCGGTGTACGGGATCAAGGTCACCCAGGGCGTCGGCTACCGGATCGACAACGCCAAGGGCGCGCCGGTCGGGGCCCAGCCGGAGGGGATCTACATGATCACCTCGTCGAACTACGTCAACCAGTGGTGCTGCTTCGACTACGGCAGCGGCGAAATCTCCCACAACGACACCGGCAACGCCACCATGAACGCCATCTACTGGGGCACCGCCTGCTGGTTCAACGGCTGCACCGGGACCGGCCCGTGGGTGGAGGCCGACCTGGAGAACGGCATGTACCACACCGGTACCGGGTCCAACAAGGACCCGAACAACCCAGGGGTGCACCACCCGTTCGTCAGCGCGTGGCTGAAGAACAACGGCACCAGCAACTTCACCCTGAAGTACGGCGACGCCACCACCGGTGGCCTCACCACGCCGTACTCGGGCGGGCTGCCGCGCGGCTACTCGCCCATGAAGCTGGAGCCGTCGATCCTGCTGGGCACCGGCGGTGACAACAGCGTCTCCGGCGTCGGCGAGTTCTTCGAAGGCGCCGTGACCAGCGGCTTCCCGACGGACGCCACGGAGAACGCGGTGCAGGCCAGCGTCATCGCGGCCGGGTACAGCACCGGCGGCGGCCCGACCAGCACCGGCGCGGTGCACGCGGTGGGCGCGAACAAGTGCCTCGACGTCAACGGCGTCTCCACCTCCCCCGGCACCGCGGTCCAGATCTGGGACTGCAACGGCGGCACCAACCAGACCTGGACCCGCAGCGGCTCGAGTGAGCTCACGGTCTACGACGGCGGCAACATCCGGTGCCTCGACGCGAACGCCCGGGGTACCACGCCCGGCACCAAGATCATCATCTGGAACTGCAACGGGCAGAACAACCAGCAGTGGACGTTCAACGCCAACGGCACCGTCACCGGGACCCAATCGGGGCTGTGCCTCGACGTCACCGGCTCCGGCACCGCGAACGGCACCTCGATCCAGCTGGCCACCTGCACCGGCGCGAACAACCAGAAGTGGTCCCTGGGCTGACCGAACTTCCGAAAGGGCTTCCCGCGATGTCTTCGTTCGAGCTGTCCAGGCGCAAGCTGATCGTGGTGGCCGGGGCCGCCGCGGCCGCTGGCGTGTTCCGCGTCCGCACCGCGTGGGCCACCGAAGGCCCCGGCAGTTACAGCCCGAGCTGGTCGTCGGTGGACCAGCACCCGCCGGCCCCGGAGTGGTTCCAGGACGCCAAGTTCGGCATCTACTACCACTGGGGCGTGTTCAGCGTCCCGGCGTTCGGCAACGAGTGGTACCCGCGGAACATGTACATCGGGGGCTCCAACGAGAACAACCACCACAAGGCGGTGTTCGGCGATCCGTCGGCGTGGCCGTACCAGAACTTCATCAACGGCGCCCGGGACAAGGCGGGGAACTGGGTGCAGTTCGCGCCGAAGCTGAAGTCCGCGGGCGGGAACTTCGACCCCGCCGAGTGGGCCCAGCTCTTCGCCGACGCCGGGGCGAAGTTCGCCGGCCCGGTCGCCGAGCACCACGACGGCTACTCGATGTGGAACAGCGCCGCCAACGAATGGAACTCGGTCAAGACCGGGCCCAAGCTGGACCTGCTGCGCCTGCACGCGGACGCCATCCGCGGGAAGGGCCTCAAGCTGCTGACGGCGCTGCACCACGCGTACCACTTCACCGGCTACTACGACCACGTGCCGAACCAGTCCACCGAGTCGTTGCGCCGGCTGTTCGGCCAGAACGGCCGGGCCGCGGAGAACCAGCTCTGGTACGACAAGCTCCGGGAGGTCGTCGACGGCTACCAGCCCGATCTCGTCTACCAGGACTTCAACCTGACCCAGGTCGACGAGGCTCAGCGGCTGAACTTCCTTTCGCACTACTACAACCAGGCCGTCGCGTGGAACAAGGACGTCGTCGCCACCTACAAGGACGGGTTCGACAACCGCGGGGAGGTCTTCGACTTCGAACGCGGTGGGCCGGGCGACCTCATGAGCCCCTACTGGATGACCGACGACAGCATCTCCAGCTCCAGCTGGTGCTACACCAACGGCATCGGCTACTACTCGATGAAGGCCATCCTGCACTCGCTGCTCGACCGGGTCAGCAAGAACGGCACCATGCTGCTGAACATCGCCCCGATGGCCGACGGCACCATCCCGGCCGGGCAGCGCACGATCCTGCTCGGCATCGGGAACTACCTCAAGCGGTTCGGCGAATCCGTCTACGGAACCCGCGCGTGGGCCGTGTACGGCGAGGGCCCGACGAAGATGGGCGGCGGCTCGTTCACCACCCCGGTGGAAGGCACGCGGACCGACGTCCGGTTCACCCGCAGCAAGGACAACACGGTGTTGTACGCGACCGTGCTCGGCTGGCCCGGCAGCACCTTCCCGATCACGACGCTCGGCTCGAACCGGATCAACCTGAGCAACCTGGTCTCGGCCCAGCTGCTCGGCCCGGACGCCGGCGCGGCCACCGCCCTGCCCATGCCGGTCCAGGACGCTTCCGCGTTGCGCGTCCAGCTGCCTTCGGCCAACCCGCCGTTCGACGCGCCGGCGTACGTGGTGAAGCTGACCTTCTCCGGCCAGGTTCCCACGCCGGGCTCCGGTCCCCTGCCGACCGGCTGGTCGCGGATCGCGAACGTCACCACCGGCCTGGTGCTGGACAGCGGCGGCAGCGTCGCGGCCGGCTCCCCGCTCAAGCAGTGGAACTGGGACGGCAGCAACAACCTGCAGTGGCAGCTGGCCGACGCGGGCGGCGGCTACGTCCGGATCGTCAACCGCACCAACGGGATGGTCGCCGACAGCCGTGGCAACACCGCCAACGGTGCCATCTGCGCGCAGACGGCGTGGACCGGCGCCACCAGCCAGCAGTGGCGGCTCACCGGCCTGGGCAACGGGCGCTACCAGATCGTCAACCGGGGCACCGGCACGGCGCTCGACGGCATGGGCAGCACCGCCGCCGGCTCGAGCGTGGGCCTCTGGACACCGAACAGCAGCACGAACAACCAGTGGACCATCACCGCCGTGTGACGGCGGCCGGCGAGGAGACAGCATGCGTACACGATTCGGGTGGCTCGCCGCGGCCGCGGCGGTCCTGGCCGCTCTCCTGCCGGGCACCCCGGCCGCCGCCGAATCGAACGGCGGGGTCCGGGTCATGCCCCTCGGCGACTCCATCACCGAGGGGACCCAGGTGCCCGGTGGGTACCGGATCGGGCTCTGGCAGCGGGTCACCACGGGTGGCTATCAGGTGGACTTCGTCGGCTCGCAGTTCAACGGCCCGGCCACGCTCGGCGACCACGACCACGAGGGGCACCCGGGCTGGCGCATCGACCAGATCGACGCGAACATCGCCGGCTGGCTGCGCACCAGCACCCCGCACACGGTCCTGCTGCACATCGGCACCAACGACATCCTGCAGAACTACAACGTCTCGGGCGCGCCGGCCCGCCTGTCCGCGCTGGTCGACCACATCACCGGGGCGGTGCCGGACGCGGAGGTCTTCGTCGCGACGATCATCCCGATCGCCAACAGCGGCCAGGAAGCCGCCGGGCGCACCTTCAACGCCACGATCCCCGGAATGGTGCAGAGCAAGCAGAATGCCGGCAAGCACGTGCACCTGGTGGACATGCACGCGGCGCTGACGGCCGCCGACCTGATCGACGGCGTCCACCCCACGGCCGGGGGCTACGACAAGATGGCGGCGGTCTGGTACTCGGCGCTGCAGTCCGTCCCGGGCAGCATCGGGACGCCCGGGCAGTCCACGGCGAGGCAGCTCTTCGGCGCGCAGTCGGGCCGGTGCGCGGAGGTCGCGGCCGCCACCGACGGCACCCCCGTGCAGCTGCGGGACTGCGGCGCACCGGCGTGGACGCCGGCCGGCAAGCAGCTGACGACCGCCGGGTCCAAGTGCCTCGACGCGTCCGGGCAGGCCACGGCCGACGGCACCCCGGTGATCATCTGGACCTGCTCCGGCCAGGCCAACCAGCAGTGGAACGTCAACGCCGACGGCACGATCACCGGCGTGCAGTCCGGCCGGTGCCTCGACGCGACCGGGCAGGGCACCGCCGTCGGCACCAAGCTGGTCCTGTGGACCTGCAACGGGCAGGCGAACCAGAAGTGGGCGCTGCGCGCGGCCGCGTGACCGGGCCGTCCCCCATTGCGGTCGAGACGGGGTAACGCATTCGGTGAATCGATCACGGCCCTCCTCTTTTATCCGGACGCCCGCTGTGGTTACATTCATGGTGATTCGTTGAGAGCGCTCCCAGAAAATGCCACGACGACGTGGAGGAGATCATGAAACTGAGGAACGCCCTGTCCGCGGCTTTGCTCGCCGCGGCCAGTGTCGCGGCGCCGGTCGCCGTCGCCCCGGCCGCGCACGCGGACACCCTGATCTGCGACCAATACGGCTCGACCACCATCGGCGGCCGGTACGTCGTGATGAACAACCGCTGGGGCAGCAGCGCGCAGCAGTGCATCAACGTCACCGGCAGCGGGTTCCGGATCCAGACCCAGCAGGGGTCCACCAGCGGCGGCGCGCCGTTGTCCTACCCGGCCGTCTACCTCGGCTGCCACTACTCGAACTGCTCCCCCGGCTCTCCCCTGCCCCGGCAGCTCAGCCGGATCGGCAGCGTGCCGTCGTCGATCTCCTACACCTACGTCGGCAACTCGGTTTTCGACGCCTCCTACGACATCTGGATGGACCCGACGCCGAAGACCAACGGGGTCAACCAGATGGAGCTGATGATCTGGTTCAACCGCGTCGGCGGGGTCCAGCCGGTCGGCGGCCGGGTCGGCACCACCAGCATCGGCGGTCGGGGCTGGGAAGTCTGGCAGGGCAACAACGGGGGCAACGACGTGGTGTCCTACGTGGCCCAGTCCACCATCTCGGGCTGGTCGTTCAACGTGATGGACTTCGTCAACGACGTCGACAACCGCACCCGCGTGGACCGTTCCTGGTACCTCACCAGCATCCAGGCCGGCTTCGAGCCGTGGCGCGGTGGCGTCGGGCTCGCGGTCAACTCGTTCTCCGCGAGCGTGAACTAGGCCCGGAAAACGGCGGCCGGGCGCCACGAAGGCGCCCGGCCATCGCCCCCGGTCACTGTTAACGCTAACGTTCGACCCGGCAATTCCGAAACCGCCGGCGGCGAAAGTTTCAGAAGCCAGCCGGAATGTAATTTACACCGGATCCGCGGCCCAAGAAGGATTCACCGATGAAACTCGCCAGAATCTTCGCCGGTGTGCTGGCGGCCTGTGTCGCGTTGATCGTCGTTCCCGGCACCGCGGAGGCCGCCGCCGCGGTGCCGATCATGCCGCTGGGGGACTCGATCACCCAGGGCGGCTCGATCGGCGGCTACCGCCTCGACCTCGGCGCGAAGCTGCGGGCCGACGGGCGCGCGATCGACTTCGTCGGCTCGCTGGCCGACGGACCGGCGAGCATGCCCGACCGCAACCACGAAGGGCACCCGGGCTGGACCATCGCGCAGATCGACGGATCCGTCACCGGCTGGCTGAACACGTTCCACCCCCACACGATCCTGCTCCACATCGGGACCAACGACATGTACGGCAGCGACCCGGCCGGCGCGCCGCGGCGGCTCTCGGCCCTGGTCGACCGGATCACGAACCTGGCACCCGAGACCGAGCTCTTCGTCGCCACGATCATCCCGATCCGGTTCGCCGATCCGGCGGTCCGCACCTTCAACGCGGCGATCGCCCCCGACATGCGGGCCAAGGCCGCCGCCGGCAAGCGCGTGCACCTGGTCGACATGTACCCCTCGGTCGCCATCGCGGACCTGCCCGACGGCATCCACCCCAACGCGGCCGGCTACAGCAAGATGGCCACCACCTGGTACAACGCGCTCAAGGCGGTGCCGGGCAGCATCGGTGGGGACCCGCAGCCCCCGGCGGGCGACGGCCCGTGCACCGCGACGCCGCGGGTCGTGGGCAGCTGGAACGGCGGCTTCCAGGGCGAAGTCACCGTCGCGAACACCGGTGCCGCGGCGCTCACTGGCTGGACCGTGCGGTTCACCCTGTCCGGCGGCCAGAGCGTCGGCCAGGTCTGGGGCGGCACGGCGAGCGGTACCAGCCCGGTGACCGTCAAGAACGTGAACTACAACGGCGCGCTCGACGCCGGCGCCTCGACGACCTTCGGCTTCCTCGTGTCCGGTCCCGGCGCGGCGAGCTTCGACGCGGCCACGTGCACCAGCCCGTGACCGTGCACCCGTACCCACGAAATGAAGGTGTGAACATGAAGACGACATCGCGGTCGTTCCGCCGAGCTGCGCTGGCTTCGGCTTTCCTGGCAACGTCGCTCGGGGTTTCACTGGTGCTGGCCACCTCCGCCTCCGGCGCGGCCACGACGCTCGGCGCGGCGGCGGCCCAGTCGGGCCGCTACTTCGGCGCCGCCGTCGCGGCCGGGAAGCTCGGCGACTCGACCTACGTGAACATCCTGAACCGGGAATTCACCATGGTCACGCCCGAGAACGAGATGAAGTGGGACGCCACCGAGCCCAACCAGGGGCAGTTCAACTACAGCGGTGGTGACCGCATCCTGAACCACGCGGTGAGCAACGGAAAGCGGGTGCGCGGGCACGCGTTGCTGTGGTACCAGCAGGAACCGGGCTGGGCGAAGGGCATGGAAGGCTCCGGCCTGCGCCAGGCCATGATGAACCACGTCACCCAGGTCGCCACCCACTACAAGGGCAAGATCTACGCCTGGGACGTCGTCAACGAGGCGTTCGCCGACGGCGGCAGCGGCGGCCGCCGCGACTCCAACCTGCAGCGCACCGGCAACGACTGGATCGAAGCGGCCTTCCGCGCCGCGCGAGCGGCCGACCCGGGCGCGAAGCTCTGCTACAACGACTACAACACCGACGGCGTCAACGCCAAGAGCACCGGCATCTACAACATGGTGCGCGACTTCAAGTCCCGCGGCGTCCCGATCGACTGCGTCGGCTTCCAGTCCCACCTCAGCGGCAACCCGCCCGGTGACTACCAGGCCAACCTCCAGCGGTTCGCCGACCTCGGCGTCGAAGTCCAGATCACCGAGCTCGACATCTCCGGCAGCAACCAGGCCAACGCCTACGGCGCGGTGACCCGCGCCTGCGTGGCCGTCGCCCGCTGCGCCGGCATCACCACGTGGGGCATCCGCGACACCGACTCCTGGCGCGGCGGCGAAAACCCGCTTCTGTTCGACGGCAACGGAAACAAGAAGGCCGCGTACAACAGCGTCCTCGACGCCCTGAACGCCGCCACGCCGACCAACCCGACGACCCCCACGACGCCGACCACCCCGACCACCCCGACCACGCCCACGACACCCACCACGCCGACTACCCCGACCACGCCGAACCCCAGCGGCTGCAGCGCTTCGGTTTCGCTGAACTCGTGGAACGGCGGCTTCGTGGCCAACGTGAAGGTCACCGCGGGAAGCTCCGCCCTCAACGGCTGGCGGGTGACGACGAACCTGCCCTCCGGCGCGGCCGTGACCAGCTCCTGGAGCGCGAGCAACAGCGGCACCACCGGCAGTGTCACCTGGTCCAACGTGTCCTACAACGCCAATGTGGCGGCCGGGCAGACGACCGAGTTCGGCTTCCAGGGCACCGGCAACGCCGAGGGCATCACGTCGACCTGCGCAGCGAGCTGACCCGCTCCCCGACGAAGGAGAGAACCATCGTGCACCACCGAAAGCGCGTGCTCGCCTGGATGACCGCGGCCCTGTGCGCGATGGCGCTCCTGCCCGGCACCGCGCACGCCGACAACCCGATCGTGCAGCAGATCTACACCGCCGACCCGGCACCGCTGGTGCACAACGGCCGCGTCTACCTCTACACCGGGCACGACGAGGACGGCTCGACCTACTTCACCATGAAGGACTGGCGGGTCTGGTCGTCCGCGGACATGGTCAACTGGACCGACCACGGCTCGCCGATGAGCCTGGCGACGTTCAGCTGGGCCAAACAGGACGCGTGGGCCGGGCAGGCCGTCGAACGCAACGGCAAGTTCTACTGGTACGTCCCGGTGGTCAACCGGGCGACCGGCCGGATGGCCATCGGCGTCGGCGTCGCGGACAGCCCCACGGGGCCGTTCCGCGACGCCATCGGCCACCCGCTCGTCGAGAACGGCGAGATCGACCCGACCGTCTTCATCGACGACAACGGGCAGGCGTACCTGTACTGGGGCAACCCCAACCTGTCGTACGTGCGGCTCAACACCGACATGACGTCGTACTCGGGCGGGATCAACCAGATCCCGCTCACCACGGCCGGGTTCGGCACGCGCCCGAACGGCGGCAGCCGCCCGACGCTGTACGAGGAAGGCCCCTGGGTCTACAAGCGCAACGGCACGTACTACAACGTGTTCGCGGCCAAGTGCTGCTCGGAGTTCATCGCCTACTCCACGTCGCCCGGCCCCACCGGCCCGTGGACCTACCGCGGCACGGTGATGCCCACGCAGGGCGGCAGTTTCACCAACCACCCCGGGATCATCGACTACAAGGGCGGCTCGTACTTCTTCTACCACAACGGTGCCCTGCCGGGCGGGGGCGGCTACACCCGCTCGGTGGCGGTGGAGAAGTTCGCCTACAACGCCGACGGCAGCATCCCCACCATCACCATGACGAGCGCGGGGCCGCCGCCGGCCGACACGCTGGATCCCTTCGTCCGGCAGGAAGCCGAGACGATCAACCGGGAATCGGGGATCGAGACCGAACCGGCGTCCGAAGGCGGCATGAACATCGGGTGGATCGAGAACGGTGACAACGTCAAGGTCCGCAACGTCGCCTTCGGCGCGGGCGCGAAGACGTTCACCGCCCGTGTCGCCTCCGCGAGCTCCGGCGGCACGATCGAGGTGCGCCTGGGCAGCGCCACCGGCACGGTCGTGGGGCGCTGCACCGTCGCGGGCACCGGCGGCTGGCAGACGTGGACGTCGGTGTCCTGCCCGGTCAGCGGAGTGACGGGCACGCAGGACCTGGTCCTGCGGTTCACCGGCGGCAGCGGTTACCTCTTCAACGTCAACTGGTGGCAGTTCTCCGCCTGATGCGGAAAGGACAGACGTGGTGTCACGCCGACAATCCCGGGCGGCCGTCTCGGCCCTGCTCGCCGCGACCGGCCTCGCCGGCGCCGTCCTGGTGGCGACCCCGGCCGCGCACGCCGCGGCCGGGTGCTCGGTCACCTATGCGAAGACGTCCGAATGGCAGGGCGGCTTCGGCGCGTCCGTGTCGATCACCAACCTGGGTGACGCGATCAGCGGGTGGACGCTCGAGTGGTCGTTCGCCTCCGGTCAGCAGGTGGGCCAGCACTGGAACGCGACCATCACCCAGACCGGCACCCAGGTCAGCGCGAAGAACGTCACCTACAACACGACCATCCCCACCGGCGGCAAGGCCGAGTTCGGCTTCAACGGCTCGTTCACCACGGCCAACCCGGACCCGGCCTCGTTCCGGCTCAACGGCACCCTCTGCACCGGCGGCGTGGACCCCACGACCCCGACCACCCCCACGACGCCGACGACACCGACGACCCCGACCACGCCCACCACCACGACCACCCCGAACCAGCCGTCGACCTTCACGAACCCCGTGCTGTGGCAGGATTTCGCCGACGACGACATCATCCGCGTCGGCAACACCTACTACTACTCCGCCTCGACGATGCACTACTCCCCCGGCGCACCGATCCTGCGCTCCTACGACCTGGTGAACTGGGAGTTCGCCGGCCACTCCGTGCCCAAACTGGACTTCGGCGCGAAGTACGACCTCAACGGCGGCCGCGGATACGTGCGCGGCATCTGGGCATCGTTCTTCAACCACCGCGCCAGCAACGACACCTTCTACTGGGGCGGCTGCGTCGACTTCGCCAAGACCTACATCTACACCGCCACCGCGGTGGACGGGCAGTGGTCGAAGCACACCACGATCGACAAGTGCTACTACGACGCGGGCATGCTCGTCGACGACGACGACACGATGTACGTCGCTTACGGCAACACCACCCTCAGCGTCGCCCAGCTCTCCAAGGACGGGAAGACCGAAGTCCGCTCACAGCAGGTCTTCCAGACGCCGTCGAACATCGGCACGCTCGAAGGCTCCCGGTTCTACAAGCGGGGCGGGAACTACTACATCTTCACGACCCGGCCGGCCAACGGCCAGTACATCCTCAAGGCCAGCAGCCCGTTCGGGCCCTACACCATCCAGCAGGTGCTGCTGGACCTGCCGGGCCCGATCTCCGGCGGCGGCGTCCCCCACCAGGGCGGGCTGGTGCAGACGCAGAACGGCGACTGGTACTACATGGCCTTCGTCGACGCCTACCCCGGCGGCCGGGTCCCGGTGCTCGCCCCGGTCACCTGGACGGCCGACGGCTGGCCGAAGCTCCAGACGGTCAACGGCCGCTGGGGCACGACCTACCCGAAGCCGAACCTGCCACCGCCACCCCGCCAGGTCGAACCGATGACGGGCACCGACACCTTCCCGGGGCCGGCGCTGAGCCCGCAGTGGGAGTGGAACCACAACCCCGACACGACGAAGTTCTCGGTCGGCAACGGGCTCAAGCTGTCCACGGCGACGGTCACCAACGACCTGTACTCCGCCCGCAACACCCTGACCCACCGGATCCAGGGACCCACATCCACCGCGACGGCCACGCTCGACCTGACGTCGATGCGGGACGGTGACCGCACGGGCCTGGCGATGCTGCGCGACTCCTCGGCGTACATCGGCGTCAAACGCGACGGCGGCCGCAACCGGGTGGTCATGGTCAACGGCCTGACCATGGACGGCAACTGGAACACCACCGGCACCGGCACCGAGGTCGCGGGCGCCGACCTGCCCGGCAGCCGGATCTGGTTGCGCGCCAACGCCGACATCCGCCCCGGCACCGGCCGCCAGGCCCGGTTCTCCTACAGCACCGACGGGGTCAACTTCACCCCGCTGGGCACGGCGTTCACCCTGAACAACGCGTGGCAGTTCTTCATGGGTTACCGGTTCGCCGTCTTCAACCACGCCACGCAGGCACTCGGCGGCGCGGTCACCCTGCAACGGTTCGACCTGACCACGCCATAGCGGGGGGACTTCGCCGTGGGCCGGGGGGCGCCCGGGCCCGCCGCGGTGAGGTCGGCCCGCCCGTCCCCCCCCGCGGGTGGGGAGGGGGCGCCGCCCCCCCCCACCCCCGGGCGGATTACAAAAACACCCAGCCC
>NZ_JBHVXZ010000094.1:0-39456 GCF_042881395.1 Amycolatopsis sp. NPDC058278
GAACTGGGCCATTCGGTGCACCCGGAGATCCACGGCCTGGCGCCGGACCACGAGTACTTCTACCGGTTCCGCACCGGCGGGGAGATCTCGCCGGCCGGCCGCACGCGGACCATGCCCCCGGCGTGGTCCGACCCGCGCGAGCTGAACTTCGCCTTCGCGTCGTGCCAGGCGTGGCAGGACGGCTACTTCACGGCGTACGACCACATCGCGGCCGAGGACGTGGCCTTCGTCGTCCACCTGGGCGACTACGTGTACGAGTCCGGGGTGGGCACGAACCGGCGCGGCGTGGTGACCGATCCCCGCTTCCACACCGAGGCGATGGACCTCGCGCGCTACCGGCTGCAGTACTCGCTGTACAAGACGGAGGCGCCGCTGCAGAACGCCCACGCGGCCCACCCCTTCATCACCACCTTCGACGACCACGAGGTGGAGGACAACTGGGCCGGCGACATCTCGAAGGTCGACACCGAACCGGACCAGGACCCGGCGGTCTTCCGCCAACGCCGGGCGGCGGCGTTCCAGGCCATGTACGAGAACCTGCCGCTCCGGCGCGCGCAGATGCCGGTCGGCCCGGACATCCACATCTACCGCAGGCTGAACTACGGTCGCCTGGCCGACCTCACCATGGTCGACACCCGTCAGTACCGCGACGACCAGCCCTGCGGCGACGGCAACGGCACGAACTGCACCGAACGGTTCGACCAAAACCGGACGATCCTCGGCGACCGGCAGCGGAACTGGCTGTTCGACGGCTTCTCCCGGTCGAAGGCGCGGTGGCAGATCCTGGGCAACCAAGCCCCGATCGGCCAGACCGACCGGGACCCGGGTCCGGCACTCGACGTCTGGTACGACCCGTGGGACGGCTACGTCGCCGACCGGAACCGGCTCCTGGCGGCGGTCCAGGACCGGGGCGTGCGCAACATGGTGGTCATCACGGGGGACCGGCACCAGAACTACGCGTGGGACCTGAAGCGCGACTACGCCGACCCGACCTCCCCCACGGTGGCGTCGGAGTTCGTGGGCACATCGATCACCAGCGGTGGCGACGGCGCGGACACCACCCCCGAGGCGCAGGGGTTCCTCGCCGCCAACCCGCACATGAAGTTCATCAACACCCAGCGCGGCTACGTGCGGGTGAACGTGAACCGGGAGCGCTGGCAGAGCGACTTCCGTGTGCTGCCGTACGTGCAGAAGCCGGGCGCGCCGGTCTCCACCCGGGCGAGCTTCGTGGTGGAGGACCGGGTCCCGGGCGTACAGAACGCGTGATCGGTCGTCGCCCCGCGGTGCAGGGCGCCGCGGGGCGAGCTAGCCTGCCTGCTTAATACGTTTCAAAGTGACCCGCGTCAACGAAGACGAGGAGCCCCACATGACATCGGGTGAAGCCCTCGGTGCCCGCTCCGTCGAGGACGGCGGCACGATCAGCCGGCAACAGTGGCGGTGGTCCGTGCTCGCGGGCATGGCCTCTTACCTCGACGCCGGATCGATCGTCGCACTCGGCGCCGGGCTGGCCCTGTTCCAGAGCTACCTGGGCCTTTCGGACGGCGCGGTGGGCGCGCTCGCCGCGATCGGCCCCAACGCGATCGGCTGCGCCATCGGCGCGTTCATCGGCGGACGGCTCGGCGACAAGCTGGGCCGGAAACGGATCTACAAGTACGACCTGCTGGTCTACGCGGTCGGCATCCTCTGCATCGCGCTCGCGGTCAACACGCCGATGCTGTTCATCGGCACCTTCGTCGTGGGCGTCGCGGTGGGCGCGGACGTGCCGACGTCGCTGGCGCTGGTGGGCGAGTTCTCACCGGCGAAGGCGCGCGGCAAACTCCTGGGCTTCACACAGGTCGCGTGGAACCTGGGCCCGGTGATCGTGCTGCTGCTGTCGCTGGTGCTCACGCCGCTGGACCTGCTGGGCGCGCGGATCGTGTTCCTGCACCTGTTCGTGGTCGCGCTGGTGACGTGGGCGATGCGGCGCGGTCTGTCCGAATCGGCCCGCTGGACGTCGGCCTCGTCCACAAAGGACGTCAAGCACCGGCTGAAGGCGCTGTTCAGCGGCGCCCAGCTCAAGGCCCTGCTGTTCACCGGGATCGTCTACGTGTTCTGGAACATCGCGGCGGGCACCGCCGGCATCTTCACGCCGTACGTCATCAAGACGCTCAACGCGGGCAGCCAGGCGGCCGGGGTCGCCCTGTCCTGCGCCGGGTTCGTGATCGGTATCGGCGTGACGACGCTGGTGTTCATGAAGTTCGCCGACCGCAGCCACCAGACGCGCAAGTGGATGTGGGGCATCGGCGCGGTGATGCAGGTCGTGGCCTACGGCCTCTACGTCGTGCTGCCGTTCACCATCCCGGTGATCATCGCGAACATCGTGCTGTTCGGCGTCGGCTGCTCGCTCGCCGGTGAGGCCTTCTACAAGGTGTGGAGCCAGGAACTGTTCCCGACGATGCTGCGCGGCACCGCGCAAGGCTTCACCTTCGGGGTCGCGCGGACGCTGCTGGGCGTGTGGAGCTTCTTCCTGCCGACGCTGGCCGCCGGCGGGTTCACCCTCGCCGGCGGTCTGCTCACGCTGTTCCTGGTGATCAGCGGTGCGACCGGGTTCTTCTTCATGCCGGACACCTCGGGCAAGTC
The DNA here is from genome assembly GCF_042881395.1 of Amycolatopsis sp. NPDC058278. Lineage (NCBI taxonomy): Bacteria > Bacillati > Actinomycetota > Actinomycetes > Pseudonocardiales > Pseudonocardiaceae > Amycolatopsis > Amycolatopsis sp. NPDC058278. Next base: position 2,620 of record NZ_JBHVXZ010000094.1, read on the forward strand.
GCTGGAACAGATCGAGGCGGAGCGCGCGACCGCATGAGTGCCGACGAGCTGCTGACCCGGTTCACCGATCCCGGCCCCGAGTTCTCCCCGCTGCCGATCTGGTGGTGGAGCGGGGGCCCGGTCACCCGGGACCGGATCCGGTGGCAACTGGAACAGCTGGTGGCCCAGGGCGTCCGGCAGGCCGTGGTGATGTGCCTGGCGCCCACCGGGCCGATGTTCGGTTCGCTGGCCGACGACCCGCCGTTCCTGAGTCCGAGGTGGATCGAGCTGCTGGACGGCGCCTGCGCGGACGCCGCCGAGCTGGGCTTCCGGCTGTGGATGTACGACCAGATCGGGTTCTCCGGCGCGAACTTCCAGGGTCGCCTCACCGCGGCCCGCCCGGAGTTCGCCGGGTTGGCCCTGCACCGCGAGCCCGACGGCACGATCGGCCACCACGTCAGCGGCTTCGACTACTTCGGCGAAGCGGCCTGCGCGGCCCTGCTCGACCAGGTGCACGGTGAGCTGGAACGGCACGTCGGCCGCTGGTTCGGGACCGTGATCCCCGGGTTCTTCCAGGACGAGCTGCCGCCGCTGCCGACGTGGGGGCCCGACTTCGCGGAAACCTTCGCCGCGCACTACGGCTACGACCTGACGCCGCGGCTGTCCGCGCTCTACGAAGGCGCGGACGCCGAGTCCGCCCGCATCCGGCGGGACTACCAGGAACACCGTGCCCGGCTCGCCCGTCGCGCGTTCTTCGATCCACTGACCGAGTGGTTCGGCGACCACGGCCTGATCTGCGGGTTCGACCAGGCCAGCCCGGCGCGTGAGGGCGACCCGGTCGGCGGGGTGCGGATCTACGGCGACTACCTGGGCACGCACTCGGGCTACGGAGCGCCGGGCAGCGACCACTGGGGCGACGCGAAGGTGCACAGCTCGCTCGCCCACGCGCACGGGCACCCACGCACGTGGATCGAGGCGTTCCACTCCTCCGGCTGGGGCGGCACGCTTGAAGAGACCTACGACTGGCTCGCTCCGTTCTTGCGCCGGGGCGCGACGCTCTACGACCCCCACGCGGTGTACTACTCGACCGCGGGCGGCTGGTGGGAGTGGGCGCCGCCGTCGACTTGCTGGCGCCAGCCGTATTGGCCGTCCTACCACCAGTTCTCCGGCGCCGTGAGCCGGCTGTGCTCGGTGCTGACCACCGGTACCCACGAATGCGACGTCGTGCTGCTGTCGCCGACCAGCACCGCGCAGGCCTACCTCACCCTGGCCGGTCCGCTGCCGCCCGCCGAGCGGGCCGGCGCCACCTTCCACGCGCTCAACGGCGTGGGCACGTGGTTCGCCGAGGAACGCGGCGTGCTGGAGCGGGCCGGGATCGACCACGACACGCTCGACGAGGCCACCATCGCGTCGGGAACGGTGACCGCCGGGGGATTGCGGATCGGCGAGGAGACCTACCGCGCGGTGGTCCTGCCCGCGGTCGAGCTGCTGCTCCCGGCCGCGGCGGCCCGGCTCGCCGAGTTCGCCGCGGCCGGCGGGACGGTGGTCTGCGTCGGTGGCGCGGCGGTCGAGGGCGCGATCGCGGTTGCCGAGCCGGACGACGTGCCCGCGGTCCTCCCGGAACCCCGGATCACCGTCGACGTCCCGTTCCTGCTGCGCCGCCACGGTGACCGGCACGTCCTGCTGCTCACCGCGCACGACGAGCACACCGGCACGCGTGCGCCGATCATCGACCTCGACCGGGAGGACTGGACGGAGAAGGGCTTCCCGTGGGACGAGTACTGGCGGCAGCTGCACGACATCGGGTACGAGTTCGTGCCGCCCGGCGACCGGGTCGCCCGCGTCAGCGGGGTCACCGGGCGGGCCCAGCAGTGGAACCCGCGCACCGGGGACCGCACGAACGTCCCCGTCGTGAACGGCGAGGTTGAGGTCGCCTTCACCGATGGTCCGATCACGCTGCTGGTGTTCGGCGACGACCTGCCCGAGCCGGCCCGCACCCCACCCGGGCCCGTGGTCGGCGAGGTGGCCGTCGACGGCTGGCACGCGGTCGCCGAGTCCACACTGGACAACCGGCACGGCGACCTCGCCGACCCGGCCCGCACCGGGGTGCTGCCGATCGAGGTCTGGCGGTTCGGTGCCGCACTGGCCGGGTACGGCGTGTTCGCGGAGGTCCGGGACGCAGCCGGGTGGCGGCCCGCCACCTGGTCGCTGTCCCGCGGCATCCGTGACGACCCTGGCCACGGGGAAACGCTGGGCCCCAAGGGTTACGTGCCCGAGGAGTTCCTCGACTGGCGGCACGTCCGCGCCGGGGAGACGGTCGCGATCCGCACGTACCTTCCCCTGCCCGACCGCGACGGGCTGTTCCTCGCGGTCGGGGCGAGCGCGGCGCGGCGGGTGTTCGCGGACGGCTCGGAACTGCCTGCCGACGGCCCCGGGTACCAGTCGTTCAGCCCGCTTCCGGCCGGCCGGACGGTGCGCGTGGAGATCGAGCTCACCGCCGAGGAGGACGGCCCGCTGCGAGCGTCGTTCGCGGTCGTCACCGATCCGGCGGCCTACCGCAGGCCGGAATGGCTCGCCGGCGGCGAGCTCAACCGCAGCTTCGACGTCGACGAGCTGCCCGGCGAGGCGATCGTCCAGGTCGCCAGTGAGGAGGCCTGCCGGGTGCTGGTGAACGGGACCGAGGTCGGGCGCCAGGGCGACTTCAACCCCTACCCGGGCTTCCGCGAGATCCGCATCCACCCCTACGACCTGCGCGAACACCTCCGGCCCGGCGAGAACACCCTCACGCTCGTCACGTCCGGACCGGTGGCCGTCGACTCGGCCGATCCGCGTCTGGTCAGCGGTCCGCACTGGGGCGAGGTGCGCCGTTCGCACAAGCGCGACCCGCGCTTCCTGTGCTTGTACCCGCGGCCGCACCCCCTGCCCGGCGCGCACTGGCTCGAACCTGCGGCGGCTCCGGGCGACGTCGTCGTGCCCGTGGTCCCCGACGTCGAAGACGCCGCACCGGCCGCGGAGCGCACCGAAACGCTGACCTTCCCGGCCCCGCTCGGCGCGGTGGCGCTGCGGATCCCGACCGGTCTCGAGGTGCTCGTGCGGGTCGGGGAGACCGAGTTCAAGCCGGTCGACCAGCGCGTCCGCTTCCCCGAGCCGCTGGCGGGAGGTACCCCGGTCCAGCTGCGGTTCCGCGCGGTCGACGGGCGCCGCGGCGGCGCCCTGCTCGACGCCGGGATCGAGGTGGAGACGGCCGAGGCGCCGGTCGAGCTGCGCAGCTGGGAGGACCTCGGGCTGCGCGCGCTCGGCGGTCTGGTCCGGTACCGCACGACGATCGAAGCCCTGCCCGGTCGCGTCGTGCTCGACCTCGGCGAGGTCCGCGGCACCGCGGACGTCGTGGTGAACGGGCACCTGGTCGACCGCCTGGTCTGGGGGCCATGGCGGTGCGAAATCTCGGACGCGCTCCGGCCGGGAGCCAACGAACTGGAGGTCGTCGTCCGCGGGACCCTCGCCGGGTACCTCGACGACGCGTCACCCACGTCGGCCGTGGCTGCCGGACAGGTCCGCACCGGACTGTTCGGCCCGGTGCGGCTGGTACAGCACGAAAAGGAGAGCGACCGTTGACCGTCACCGCCGTCCGGTTCGAGCACCTGGACACCGCACTCGGCATCGGCACCGGCACGCCACGGCTGTCGTGGCAGGTGCGCACCGGCGATCCCGGCTGGGCGCAGACCGCCTACGAGATCGAACTGGACGGTTGGCGCACGGCCCGGGTCGCCTCGGCCGAGCAGGTGCTGGTGCCGTGGCCGTTCGCACCGCTGCCGTCGCGGACCCGCGCGACCGTCCGGGTCCGCGTCGAGCCCGGCGGTGCGTGGTCGGAGCCCGCGACGGTGGAAACCGGGCTGCTGCGGGCCGAGGACTGGTCGGCGAAGTTCGTCAGCCCCCGCACGATCGGCGGCATCGGGCAGCGCGCCCCGATCCTCACCCGGTCCGTCACGCTGCGGCCCGGCATCGTCTCCGCCCGGCTGTACGCGACGGCGCACGGCGTCTACACCGCGACGATCAACGGCAAGCGCGTCGGCGACGAGGTCCTGGCTCCCGGATGGACGAGCTACCGGCACCGGCTGCGGTACCAGACGCACGACGTCACCTCGCTCCTGCGCGAGGGGACCAACGACGTGGAGGTGCTGCTCGGCAACGGCTGGTACCGCGGCCGGCTCGGCTGGTCCGGCCGGCGCGCGGTCTACGGCGACCGGCTCGCCCTGCTGGCGCAGCTGGAGGTCACCTACGCCGACGGCTCGACCGAAGTCATCGGCACCGACGAGCGGTGGTCGGCCCGCGAGAGCCGGATCGTCGCCGACGACCTCTATGACGGGCAGCACACCGATTTCACGGCCGAGCCGTCCATTGTGGATGCGGTCGAGGTGGTGGACGCCGACTTCGGCCGCCTGGTCGCCCCGGAGGGCCCGCCGGTGCGGGTGACCGAGGTGGTGCCGGCGGTGAACGTGTGGTCCGTACCGTCCGGGAAGACGCTGGTCGACTTCGGGCAGAACGTCGTCGGCTGGGTGCGGCTGCGCGTGCGCGGCGCGCGGGAGGTCACCGTGCGGCACGCCGAGGTGCTGGAGAACGGTGAGCTGGGCGTGCGCCCGCTGCGGTCGGCGAAGGCGACGGACACCTACGTCCTGCCCGGCGCCGCGGAGACCGTGCTGGAGCCGAGCCTGACGTTCCACGGTTTCCGGTACGCCGAGGTGTCCGGAGTGGACGATCTGCGGACCGACGACCTCGAGGCCGTGGTGGTGCACAGCGATCTGCGGCGCACCGGCTGGTTCGGCTGCTCGGACCCGGACCTGGAGAAGTTCCACGAGAACGTCGTGTGGGGCATGCGCGGCAACTTCCTCGACGTGCCGACCGACTGCCCGCAGCGCGACGAGCGGCTCGGCTGGACCGGCGACATCCAGGTCTTTTCGCCGACGGCGAGCTTCCTCTACGACAGCGCCGGGTTCCTGCGCTCGTGGCTGGCCGACCTCGCGGCCGACCAGCGTCCGGACGGCGCGGTGCCGTTCGTGGTCCCGGACGTGCTGCCCGGCGACGATCCGACGGCGACCGCGTGGGGCGACGCGGCGGTCGTCGTGCCGTGGGTGCTCTACCAGCGCTTCGGTGACGTGGAGGTGCTGGAGCGGCAGTTCGGCAGCATGCGCGGGTGGGTCGGCAAGATCGCTTCGCTGACCACGGACGGCGTCTGGTCCGGCGGGTTCCAGTTCGGCGACTGGCTCGACCCGGCCGCACCACCGGACGACCCGTTCGCCGCGAGAGCCGACTCCGACGTGGTCGCGACGGCGTACCTCGTGCGGTCCGCGGAGATCGTGGCCGCCGCCGCCGAGGTGCTGGGCCGGGACGGTGCGGAATACCGGACGCTGGCCGAGCGGACGCGGGAGGCGTTCGCGCGGGAGTACGTCACCGGCTCGGGCCGGGTGCTCTCGGACGCGCCGACCGTCTACGCGCAGGCCATCGAGTGGGCGCTGCTGCCGACGCTCCAGCAGCGGTCCGTGGCCGGCCGGCGGCTGGCCGACCTGGTGCGCGCCAACGGTTTCCGCATCGCCACCGGTTTCGTCGGCACCCCGCTGATCGCGGACGCGCTGACGAGCGCCGGCTACCCGGAGCTGGCGTACCGGCTGCTGCTGGAGCGCGGGTGCCCGTCGTGGCTGTACCCGGTGACGATGGGGGCGACGACGATCTGGGAGCGCTGGGACAGCATGCTGCCGGACGGGACGATCAACCCGGGCGAGATGACGTCGTTCAACCACTACGCGCTGGGTGCGGTGGCCGACTGGCTGCACCGCACGGTGGCCGGGCTGGCACCGTCGGCTCCGGGATACCGCGAGCTGACCGTCCGCCCGATCCCGGACGCCGCGCTCACGCACGCTTCGGCCAGGCACGAGACGCCCTACGGTGAGGCTTCGGTGGCTTGGCAGCGGCGCGACGGGCAGTTCACGCTGGACGTCGTGGTCCCGCCGGGCGTGACGGCGAAGGTGCAGGTCCCGGGCGAGGCGCTCGTCGAGGTCCGGCACGGCCGGCACAGCTGGACGGTGCCCGACCCGTGTCTCTCGCCGCCGCCCGTGCGGACTGTTCGCGACCTCATCGGCTCCCCGAAGTGGGCGGACGCGGTGTCGCTGCTGATCTCGCACGGGATCGCCGACGACGCCGTCGACGCCGCCCGGCGAGCCGGGCGCCACCTCGACCGGCCGGCGTCCGAACTGGCCGGCCTCCTGGCCATGAAGACGCTTTCGGACTCCTCGGCCGCCGAACGCGCGCTGGAAAAGCTCCTGGAGTGAGCGTGCGGCCGTGCCTGGCGCGGACGGCGCGTGCGCTGGTGCATGCTGGGCGGCGTGAACATCCCTGATGGCGCACGGCGCAACCCCGAGCTTCGGCGTGGCGCGATGCGGCGGCAGGTCGCCGAGGCCGGGTTCGTGCGGGTCGACACGCTGGCCCAGCACTACGGCGTGAGCATCATGACCGTCCACCGCGACCTCGACGAGCTGGAGCGGCTCGGCTTCCTGCACAAGGTGCGCGGTGGCGCGACCAGCGCCCCGACCACCACGTTCCACGGCGACCTCGAACACCGCATGCAGGCGCAGGTCGACGCGAAACTGGCCATCGCGCGCGAGGTCGTGCGCACCGAGGTCCAGCCCGGCCAGGTCATCGCCCTGGACGACAGCACGACTTCGCTCGTGCTCGCCCGGCTGCTGCCCGCGAAGGCGCCCCTCACCGTCGTCACGCACTTCCAGCCGGTGATCCGGGCGCTCGCCGCCCAGCCGGGCATCGAGCTGATCGGGCTCGGCGGCCGGTACGACGCCGCCTACGATTCGTTCCTCGGCCAGGCCACCGCCGACGCCGCCGCCGGCCTGCGCTACGACCTGCTGTTCCTCTCGACGACCGCGGTGGCCGAAGGCGTCTGTTACATCCAGTCGCTCGACACGGTGATCACCCGCCGGGCCCTGATCGCGTCCGCGGCGCGCAGCGTGGCGCTCATCGACCACACCAAGTTCGACCGGCGCGCCCTGCACCGGCTCGTCCGGCTCGCCGACCTCCATCGGGTGGTCGTGGACGACGCGACCCCGGACCAAGTGGTCCGGCGGGAGCGGGCGCGAGGCGCCACGATCGACCTCGCTTGAGAACTTATGTGAAATTCGGGAGCTCCTGGATCGTTCTGGACCAGGAAAACAGTCGCCTCGTTCAAGATCAATGTTAAGAGTTGCGAAGTTTTGGTCGATGCGTTTCTAATGTCGCCGTGGCAGACAACGAAGTCGCGATCTGCGTCGATGCCGGCACGACCGTCATCAAGACCGTGGTGTTCGACATGGACGGCCGCGAACTCGCGGTCACGCGGCGGGAAACCACCGTGCGCCACCCGAGCCGGGAACGGTGCGAGCAGGACATGCTCGAGGTGTGGGACGCGGTCGTCGCGACCGTCGGCGAGGCGGTCGCGCGGGTCGCGCGCCCGGTGCGGCTGCTCGCGGTCACCGCGCAGGGTGACGGCGCCTGGCTCGTCGGCCCCGACGGCCGGCCGGCGGGACCCGCGGTCCTGTGGAATGACGGCCGCGCCACCGACGTCGTCCGGGACTGGCGCGCCGACGGGACCCTCGAGCGCGCGTACCGGATCAACGGCTCGCTCACCAACGCCGGTCTGCCCAACGCGATCCTCCGCTCCCTGCGTCGCGACGAACCCTGCACCGTCCTGACCTGCGGTGGCTGGCTGTTCCTCAAACTGACCGGCGTCCTCGGCATCGAGAAGTCCGAGGCGTCCGCGCCCTGGCTCGACATCCACCAGGGCACCTATTCGGCCGAGCTCACGGAGCTGTACGGCATCGACCCCGCGGTGTTGCCACCCCTGCTCACCGACCAGGTCCAGCCGCTCACCGCGACCGAACTGGGCCTGCCGGCAGGCACGCCGGTCGTGCTCGCCCCGTACGACATCGTGACCACGGCGTTCGGCGCCGGCGCCACGGACGTCGGCCAGGCGGCCTGCATCCTCGGCACGACACTGTGCACGGAGATGCTGGTGGCGGCGCCGGACACGACGGGGGAGCCGTCCGGGCTGACACTCGACTTCGGCACGCCCGGCCTGCTCATGCGCTCGTTCCCCACGCTCGCCGGCACCGGTGTCGTCGACTGGCTCGTCGGCCTTCTGGGCCTGGCCGACCACGACGAGGTGACCACGCTGGCGGCGCAGGCCCCGCCGGGAGCGGACGGGTTGCGGGTCTGGCCGTACCTGTCGCCGGCGGGGGAGCGGGCGCCGTTCCTCGACCCGGCGGCGAGCGGGTTCGTCGCCGGAATGCTGTTCTCCCACGGCCGCACGCACCTCGCCCGCGCGGTCCTCGAGGGCCTGGCGCACGTCATCCGCGACTGCCTCGACGCGGCGCCGGCCCGGCCGGTCGAGCTGGGACTGTGCGGCGGTGGCGCGGCGAGTCCGTTGTGGTGCCGGCTGATCGCCGACATCACCGGCGTGCCCGCGGTGTCCACTGAGGACTCACAAGTCGGCGCGAAGGGAGCGCAGGTGTTCGCGCTGACGGCGCTCGGCGACTACCCGGACCTGACGGCCGCGGCGAGCGCACTGGTCCGGCACGCGGCCCGCTACGAGCCGGACGCCGCCACGAGCGACCTGTATGAGCAGGCGCACGCGGAGTTCCTGGAGACCCGTGCGCTGGCGGCGACCCGATGGGACCGCTGGCGATGAGCGAACCGCTGTGGGTCGGCGTCGACCTCGGGACGCAGAGCGTCCGCGCACTCGCGGTCGACGGTGCGGGAGAGACCGTCGCGTCCGCTCGCCGGCCGCTGCGGGGGACCCGGTCCGGGAACCGGCACGAGCAGGACCCCGGCGCCTGGTGGGCCTTGACCGCAGAGGCGCTGGCAGGGCTGGACCTGGGTGGTCGCGCGGTCGGTGCGGTCGCCGTCTGTGCCACCTCGGGGACCGTGCTGCTCACCGGAACCGGCGGCTCGCCGCGCACGCCCGGCCTCATGTACGACGACACCCGCGCCGGCGCGTTCGCCGTAGCCGCCCAAGAGGCAGGCGAAGCGTTGTGGAGCCGGCTCGGGTACCGGATGCAGCCGGCGTGGGCGCTGCCGAAGCTGCTGTGGTGGCGGCAAGAGGGGTTGCTCGGCCCGGACGTGCGGCTCGCGCACCAGCCGGACGTGGTGACCGCCGCGCTCGTCGGGCACCCGGTGGCCAGCGACGCCAGCCACGCGCTCAAGACCGGGTACGACCTGATCGGGGACCGCTGGCCGGCAGCCGTGCTGGCTGAGCTCGGCATCCCGGAAGACGTGCTGCCGGAGGTGGTGCGGCCGGGGAGCGTGCTCGGCGAGGTGTGCGCGGATGCCGCGTCCTCGACGGGGATCCCGGCAGGCACCCCGGTGGTCGCCGGCATGACCGACGGGTGCGCGGCGCAGCTCGCCGCCGGCGCGCTCGACGTCGGCGAGTGGAACTCGGTGCTCGGCACCACCCTGGCGCTCAAGGGGGTCAGCACGACACTGCCGCACGACCCGACCGGTGCTGTGTACTCGCACCGGGCGCCGCACGGGGACCTGTGGCTGCCGGGGGGCGCGTCCAGCACGGGCGCGGGCGCGGTACGGGCGCTGTTCCCGTCCGCCGACCTGGCCGCGCTGACGGCCGCCGCCGCCGGGATCGACGACGTGCCGCTGTGCTACCCCCTGGTCGGGCACGGTGAGCGCTTCCCTTTCGTGGCACCGGAAGCACGCGGCTTCCTCGACGACGGGCCGCTGGTCGTTTCGGGCGAGGACGCCCGGGTGTTCGCCGCGGTGTGCACGGGCGTCGCGCACCTGGAGCGGTTGTCGTTCGAGCTGCTCGCGTCGGCCGGTGCGGAAGTCGGCGGGCCGGTGACGTTCACCGGCGGCGGAGCGCGCAACGAGTGGTGGAACCAGCTGCGGTGCGACGTGCTCGGCGTGCCGGTGCGGCTGCCGGTGAACCCGGAACCCGCGCTGGGCATGGCCGTGCTGGCGGCGGGCGCGCTGTCCGGCGACATCCCCGCCGCGGCGAGGCGGCTCGTGCGGGTGCGCCGCACACTGGAACCGGACAGGAAGCGGCACGACGAGCTGACGCCCGCGTACCACGCGTTCGTCGCGGCGCTCGCCGACCGCGGGTGGTGGAAGGAATGACCGTGGCGGAACCGATTCTCCTCGCCGGCGACCAGTTCGTGCTGAACCGGTTGCTGGCCGCCGAACTGGCGCCGGGCGCGTGGGACGTGCGAACCCTCGAACTGCCGTGGCCGCACGTGCCGTTCGGCAAGGTCGCGGAGGTCGACGAGGCGTCCGACGTCGAGTCCGAGCTGATCGAGGCCCTGCAAGGGGTCCGCGTGTGCCTGACGCAGATGGCACCGCTGACCCGCCGCGTGCTCGAGGCGTGTCCCGGCTTGGAGCTGTTCGCGGTGTCCCGCGGCGGGCCGGTGAACGCGAACCTGGCCGCGGCCACCGAACACGGGGTGGCGGTGACGTTCGCGCCGGGGCGCAACGCGGAGTCCACCGCCGAGCACACGATCGCCGTGATGCTGGCCGCGATGCGAAGGATTCCCTTGGCGCACAACAGTGTTGTGGCGGGCCGGTGGGAGAGCGGCATGTACGCCTACGCGGAAACCGGCCTCGAGGTCGCGGGCAGCACCGTCGGCCTGGTCGGCGCGGGCGCGATCGGCAGCCGGGTGGCGGTGGCCCTCCGCGCGATGGGCGCGACCGTCCTGGTTTCGGATCCCTACGCGGACGTCGAGTCGGTCCCGCTCGACGAACTGCTGTCCCGGTCCACGGTCGTCTCGCTCCACGCCCGGCTGACCGAGGACACGCGCGGGATGATCGGCCAGCGCGAGCTGGCGCTGATGCCGCCCGGGTCGGTGCTGGTGAACTGCGCGCGGGGCGGGCTGCTGGACTACGACGCCCTGGCGAAGGCACTGACGGACGGCCACCTCTTCGCCGCCGCGGTGGACGTCTACGACCAGGAGCCGTTGCCGGCCCACCACCCGCTGCGGAGCGCGCCGAACGTGGTGATGACGCCCCACCTGGCGGGCGCGAGCCGTGCGGTGGCCGCGCGCGCGGCCCGGATGGTGGGCGTCGAGGCGGCCCGGTGGCTGGCGGGCGAACCGCCACTGCACTGCGCGAACCCGGAGGTGGTGCGGAAATGACCAGGCTGCTCCTCGCCCGGCACGGCGAGACGGTTTGGCACGCGGAAAACCGGTATGCCGGCGGGCGAAGCGATCCGGCGCTGACCGACCGTGGGCTGCGGCAGGCCGAGCAGCTCGCCAAGACGGCCGAGTCGGTGGGGGTCGACACGGCCGTCAGCTCGCCGCAGCAGCGGGCCGTCGCCACGGCGACGCCCACCGCCGAAGCGCTCGGCGTCCCCCTGCACCTGCGGACGGGTCTGCGGGAGGTCGATTTCGGCGAGCTGGAGACCCACACCCTCGCCGAGATGGACCCCGAGGCGGTCCGGCGGTTCCGGGAGGACCCCGAGGCCAACGCCTTCCCCGGTGCCGAACCGCTCGCCGACGCCGGTGCCCGGGGCGCCGCCGCGCTCCGCGAACTCGACGCGCAGCACGGCGGCACCGTGCTCGTCGTCGCCCACAGCACGCTCCTGCGGGTCACGCTCTGCGTGCTCCTCGGCCTGCCGGTCAAGCACTACCGGCGGATCTTCCCCGCACTGGACAACGCCGCGCTCACCGAGATCCGCTTGCCCGCCGACCCGGCCGACCCGGTCGCCCTCGTCTCGCTCAACCGCGCGCACTGACGCGTACTCGAAGGGAATCGCCATGCGCCGACTCGTCACCCTCGTCGCGACTCTCGCACTGGTCGTGTCCGCCTGCTCGGCCGGCACCGGCGGCGGTGGCGGCACGGGCAACGCCAAGATCGCGTTCCTCATGCCGGACATCGCCTCGACGCGGTACGAGCTGTACGACAGCCCGCTGTTCAAGGCGAAGATCAAGCAGCTGTGCGCGGACTGCGAGGTGCTCTACCAGAACGCGAACGCGGACGCGTCTCGCCAGCAGCAGCAGGCGAACTCGGCCCTCGCGCAGGGCGTGAAGGCGATCGTGATCGACCCGGTCGACTCGACGGCCGCGGCGAGCATCGTCAACACCGCTCGCTCCCAGGGCGTGCCCGTCATCGCCTACGACCGGCCCATCCCTGGGAACCCGGCCGACTACTACATCTCCTTCGACAACGAGAAGATCGGCAAGTCCATCGGCGACGACCTGGTCAAGCACCTGAAGGAAACCGGCGCGCAGGGCGGGATCCTGGAAGTCAACGGATCGCCGACGGACGCGGCCGCGGGACTGATCAAGAAGGGCATCCATTCGGCGGTCGACACCAGCGGTTTCCCGCTCCTCGCCGAGTACGACACGCCGGACTGGCAGCCGGCCAAGGCCCAGGACTGGGTGTCCGGCCAGATCACCCGGTTCGGCGGTCGCGTCGCGGGCGTGGTGGCCGCCAACGACGGCACCGGCGGTGGCGCGATCGCGGCGTTCAAGGCCGCCGGGGTCACCCCCGTGCCGCCGGTGACCGGCAACGACTTCGAGGTCGCGGCCGCCCAGCGGATCGTGGCCGGCCTGCAGTACAACACGATCTCCAAGCCCATCAAGATCGTCGCGGAGGCCGCGGCCGAGGTCGCGTACCAGTTCGTGAAGGGGGAGAAGCCGGCCGGCAAGACGACGCTCTTCAACACCCCGTCTCAGCTGTTCGACCCGACGGTGGTGACCCTGGCCAGCCTCGCCGACGTGCTGTCGAAGTCCGACCAGATCAAGCCGTCCGACGTGTGCACCGGCGAGTACGCGGCGGCGTGCAAGCAGCACGGGATCGCCTGATGCAGACGGACACCGCGGTCCTGTCGCTGCGCGGGATCAGCAAGCACTTCGGCGCGGTCGCCGCGCTGACCGACGTCGACCTGGACGTGTCCGCCGGTCAGGTGGTCGCGATCGTGGGCGACAACGGGGCCGGCAAGTCGACTCTGGTCAAGGTGCTGGCCGGCGTGCACCGCGCGGACACGGGCACGATCACCTTCGCCGACCGGGCGGCGACGATCGACAGCCCCGCGGCCGCGCACTCGCTCGGCATCGCCACGGTGTTCCAGGACCTCGCGCTGTGCGAGAACCTCAACGTGGTCGAGAACCTGTTCCTCGGCCGGGAGATCCGCCGGGGCCGGCTGGACGAGGTCGCGATGGAGACTCGGTCGTGGGAGCTGCTGCGGCAGCTGTCGGCGAAGATCCCGACGGTGCGGATCCCGGTCGCGTCCCTGTCCGGCGGGCAACGCCAGACGGTCGCGATCGCCCGTTCCCTGCTGGGCGACCCGAAGATCATCATCCTGGACGAGCCGACGGCCGCGCTCGGCGTCGAGCAGACGGCCGAGGTGCTGAACCTGATCGAGCGGCTGCGTGAGCGCGGCCTCGGCGTGATCATGATCAGCCACAACATGGAGGACGTCCGAGCCGTCGCCGATCGCATCGTGGTCCTGCGCCTCGGCCGCAACAACGGCGTCTTCGACGCGGCCGACGTGTCTACCGAGGACCTGATCGCCGCGATCACCGGCGCTACGGACAACGTCGCCACGCGCCGGGTGCGGGAGAGGGAGAACCGATGACGCAAGCGAAGGCCGCTCCCACGCTGGACCTCCTCGACGAGCGGCTGCGCCGCGGTGAGGGACTCAAGCCCGCGCTCGGCGCCATCGCCGACCGGATCCGGTCCGGAGACCTCGGCGCGCTGCCGATCGTCGTCGGGCTGGTGGTGATCTGGACCGTCTTCCAGATCCTCAACCCGGTCTTCCTGTCGAGCGCCAACCTGGTGAACCTGCTGATGGAGAGCGTGTCGGTCGGCATCATCGCGCTCGGCATCGTGTGCGTGCTGCTCGTCGGGCAGATCGATCTCTCGGTCGGCTCGGTCAGCGGGCTGTCCGCCGCGCTCACCGCGGTCACGTTCGTGAGCAGCGGGTGGTCCGTGTGGCTGGCGATTCTCGCCGCGATCGTGGCCGGTGCGCTGATCGGCTGGGTCTACGCGCAGCTGGTCACCCGGCTCGGGGTGCCCAGCTTCGTCGCGACCCTCGCGGGGCTGCTCGGATTCCTCGGGCTGCAGCTGTGGCTCCTCGGCAGCAAGGGCGCCATCAACCTGCCGTTCGACTCCGGGCTGGTGCACTTCGCCCAGCTCGACTTCGTGCCGGCGTGGCTGTCGTACGTGCTGGTCGCCGCGGCGGCGGCGGGAATCTTCCTCACCGGGTACTCGCTGGCCCGGGCCCGCCGGGCAGCCGGGCTTTCCGGGCGGTCGACCCCCCTGCTGCTGGCCCGGAGCGTGGTTGTCCTCCTGGGACTCGGCTTCGCGGTGTGGTACCTGAACCAGGCCCGCGGCGTGGGCTGGCTGTTCGTCGGCTTCGTGGGGCTGGTGCTGGTCCTGAACTACGTCCTGACCCGCACGGCGTGGGGCCGGGCCGTGTTCGCGATCGGCGGCAGCGTCGAGGCCGCCCGCCGGGCCGGCATCAACGTGAAACGCATGTACACCAGCGTTTTCATGCTGTGCAGCTCGCTGGCAGCGCTCGGCGGGCTGATCGCCGCGGCCCGGCTCGCGGCGGCCAACCAGGCCAGTGGCGCCGGCGACGTCAACCTCAACGCGATCGCGGCCGCGGTCATCGGCGGCACCAGCCTGTTCGGCGGTCGCGGCAGTGCTTTCTCCGCTCTACTGGGCATTCTCGTGATCCAGTCCATCTCGAGCGGGCTGACGCTGCTCGACCTCGACTCGTCGTTCCGCTTCATGGTGACGGGGCTGGTCCTCGCACTGGCGGTCGCGCTCGACTCGGTGGCACGCCGATCACGAGCGGCACACGGTCGCGCTTAAGGGATGTCTCGTAGTGCACTCGGTCGCGTGCGCCGAGCTTGACGAGGATGCGCGACACGTGGGTGTAGACGGTGCCTTCACCGATGCAGAGATGCCGGCCGATCTCGGCGTTGGACATCCCTTGAGCTATGCCCGGCAGCACGTCGGTTTCGCGAGCAGTCAACCTGTCGAGCGTTCCGGCGAGGTTGGGTCGTGGCCAGGGCCGCAGCGGCGACCCGGCAGGCTCGTACCTGGTGCTGTCCCAGATCACCCACGAGGGACTGCCCGAGGGGATCGCCGCCCAGCTGCACGCGATCATCCGGATGTACGACGACGACGTCAGCAAACACGTGTTGCGGTCGAAGGCGGAGTTCGGTGCGCTGTTCGGCGACTTCGCACTGCTGGAGCCCGGTGTCACGTGGACGGCGTCCTGGCACCCCGAGGACAGTGGCCCCGATACGCCCGTGATCGACTTCGCGGACCCCAGCGAGTCCGTGATGCTGGCCGGAGTCGGGCACAAACCCTGACCCGGAAGCCGGCCTCCGTGCTCACCCGGCACGCCACCGGTAGTAGGGCTGTCGAGCGATGGTCAAGACCCGGCACGTCACCGCGACGGGGATACCGTCCGCGGCCAGCTCGCTCACGAGCGGGTAGAGCCTTCTCCCGGCAGGTTCGCCTGCGACAGATACGCCCTCGCCCGGCGCAGGACCTCATTCTTGTGCTCCAGCAGCTTGATCCGCTTGCGCGCTTCGCGCAGCTCGGCCGAGTCGCTCCCGCTCGCGACAGCTTTGGTGCCCTCGTCGGTGTCGGCCTGGCGCAGCCATTTGAACAGCGTCATCGGGTGGACCCCGAAGTCTTTGGCGATCTGCTCAACGGTCACACCGGGCTCACGGTTGCGGGCGACCCGCACGACATCGTCGCGGAACTCCTGGGGGTAGGGCTTGGGCACAGCGACATCCTCCCAGCTCACCATCACGGCAAGCCAACTCAGATGTCACCTACTCGTGCAGCAGACCCGTACAGGTTGATCGCCTCGCGGGTGACGGCGATCGGGCAGGACTCGATACGGATGTAGAACGTTCCAGGCCGGGTGAATTATGCTGTGTCAGCGCAGGGGTCATCAAGACCTGTACCGTGTGTGAGAATGTCCGCTCGTTGTGTGACTGGGCGTGCCGGGTGTGGTCGAGGGGGTGCGACGTGACAGCAGGTGATCAGCGAGCCGTCGGACGGCCACGACGCGTAACGCTGGCTGACGTCGCCCGGCACGCGGGAGTCTCGACGGCGCTCGTCTCCATCGTCATGCGCGGCGCCTCCGGAGCCAGTGAGGCGAACCGGCAGAAAGTCCTCCAGGTCGCCAAGGAACTCGGCTACGTCCCGGACGCCCGCGCTCGGGTGCTGAGGCAGGGTAGATCGCAGCTGCTCGGCGTGATGTTCGGGATTCAGCAGCCCTTCCACGCCGACCTTCTCGAGGGCATCTACGCCGCCGCCGAGGACGCCGGGTACGACGTCGTCCTCAGTGGTATGGCTGCCTCGCGTGGCGAAGACCGTGCGGTGGACACCCTGCTCGCCGACCGGTGCGAGGCGCTGATCCTGCTCGCGCCCCAATCTCCGCGTGCCTGGCTGGCGGATCTTGCCGATCGGTTGCCCACCGTCGTGGTGGCGCGCAGTATTGCCGAACCCGGTATCGACGTCGTCCGTACCGCCGAAGCCAAGGGGATCGAGCTCGCGGTCGACCACCTGGCCGAGCTGGAACATGCCCGGATCGCCCACATCGACGGCGGCAACTCGCCCGGCGCCACGGAGCGGCGGAAAGGTTACCGGGCGGCGATGCGGCGGCATGGTCTTTCCGGCGGGGAGTGCGTCGTTCCCGGCGGGATGTCCGAAGACGATGGGGCACGGGGCGTCTTCAAGCTCCTGGGGGCAGGTGAGCTGCCCACCGCGATCCTGGCGTTCAACGACCGGTGTGCCACGGGTGTGCTGGATACGCTGTTGCGGGCTGGGATCCGGGTTCCCGAACAGGTGTCGGTCGTCGGGTTCGACGACACGCACCATGCCGGCTTCTCCCATATCGACCTCACCACGGTCCGGCAGGACGCGGCCTTGATGGCCCGGCTGTCCGTCGCCCACGCGATCAGGCGTCTCGAAGGTTTCGGCGATCGATCGCGGTCTTCGCGTGAAGATGTCGTCTCGCCGGCCCTTGTCGTCCGTGGCACCACGGCCAAACCTCGGCCGCCGGCGTCGAACTGACTCCCTCGCCAGGCGGGTAACGAAGTCGACAACTTCGCGAGGTCGCCGGCTTCGGGCTTGACGTCCCGGTGGCGGCACGTCATAGTCGCTCACGCATAGAACGTTCTAGGGTTGCCCCTTGAAGCGACCCGCTACCTCCCGACGGACGTGCCGCGCCGTGCGGGAGGTGGAGTGAGCCCGGGCTCCCGGTGCGACCGACGAGCGCGGCCCAGTCACAGCTCTGATTGCCCCTACAGGACACCGCCCCGACGAAGCGGTGAGGTTCGAAAGGCAACCCGACATGATTCGCTGGAAGCACTTGGCGTCCGCCGCCGTGGCTCTTCTCGGTACGGTTTCGCTCGCAGCATGTTCCTCTTCAGGCGGTAACCAGAGCAGTTCGGGCCCTGGTAACGCCGGAACCGCGAACACCCCGAAGATGACGATCGCCATGATCACTCACGCCGCACCGGGCGACACCTTCTGGGACATCATCCGCAAGGGTGCCACCGCTGCCGCGGGGAAGGACAACGTCGACGTCCAGTACTCCAACAGCGATGACGCGGCGAAGCAGACCCAGTTGATCCAGGCGGCCATCGACAAGAAGGTCGACGGTATCGCTGTGACCGACCCGAACACGCCATCCTTGACGGACTCGATCAAGAAGGCCGTCGCGGCCGGGATTCCGGTGTCGATGTTCAACGCGGGTTCGGCGGACGCTCTGCGCCTCGGCGCGATCGGCTACTTCGGGCAAGAGGAGAAGACCTCGGGCCGGGGTGCCGGGGAAAGAATGGTCAAGGAAGGCGCGAAGAGCGTCCTCTGCGTGATCCAGACCCAGGGACAGCAGCAACTGGAGGACCGCTGCGCGGGCGTCGCCGACGGGGCCTCCGGCGCCAAGGTGCAGCGGATCTACGTCAACGGCACCGACGACTCCGCGGTGACGACGTCGATCCAGGCCAAGCTCACCCAGGACCCCGGCATCGAGTGGGTGATCACTCTCGCCGCACCGATCGCGCTCGACGCCGTCAAGTCCGTCGCCGGAGCAGGCAGCAAGGCGAAGATCGCGACGTTCGACACCAGCTCCGAGCTCGTCAAGTCGATCAAGGCCGGGACGGTCCAGTGGGCCGTCGACCAGCAGCCCTACCTCCAGGGCTACCTCGCCATCGACTCGTTGTGGCTGTACCGGACCAACCTCAACGTCCTCGGCGGTGGGCAGAACGTCCTGACCGGTCCCTCGTTCGTCGACCAGGCGAACGTGGACAAGGTCTCGCAGTTCGCCGGCCAGGGCACTCGGTGACCTGAGATGACGACCGTCATGACCACACCGGCCGACGACCGCGTCGTGAACCGTCCCGCGCTGGCGACCGCGCTGGGCCGGCCCGAATCGGGAGCGCTCATCGGCGCCATCACCGTCGCGATGCTCTTCTTCGCGGTGGCGCCCGCTTTCCGCCACGCCGCCAACATCGGGACGATCCTGTACGGGTCCTCGACGATCGGCATCATGGCCGTCGCCGTCGCATTGCTCATGATCGGCGGGGAGTTCGACCTGTCGGCCGGTGTGGCCGTGACGGCGTCCGGCCTCGCCGCCGCCCACATCGCGTGGTACTTCGCCCTCAACGTGTGGGTCGGGGTCTTGCTCGCCTTGCTGGTGTCCGTGGCGATCGGCGCCTTCAACGGCTGGTTGCTGCACCGCACGGGGCTGCCCAGCTTCCTGGTCACCCTGGGCTCGTTCTTCGTGCTCCAGGGAGTCAACCTCGCGGTGACCAGGTTCGTCACCGGAGGGGTTTCGTCGAACTCGCTCAACGACATGGACGGGTTCGCCAGTGCCAAGGCCGTGTTCGCTTCGAGCTTCACCATCGGCTCGGTCACGATCGGGGTCACCGTGATCTACTGGGTGGTCCTGACCGCGCTCGTGGCCGTGCTGTTGCTGCGCACGCGGTACGGCAACTGGATCTTCGCTTCCGGCGGTGAGCCGGAGGCGGCGCGCGCGGTCGGCGTCCCGGTCACGGGAACCAAGATCGCCCTGTTCATGGGTGTCGGGTTCTGCGCGTGGCTGCTCGGCATGCACATGCTGTTCAACTACAACAACGTGCAGTCCGGTCAAGGCGTGGGCAACGAGTTCATCTACATCATCGCGGCCGTCATCGGCGGGTGCCTGCTCACCGGAGGCTACGGGTCGGTCGTCGGCGCCTCGGTCGGTGCGCTGATCTTCGGCATGACGCAGCTCGGCATCTCCTACGCGGGTTGGGATCCCGACTGGTTCAAGACCTTCCTCGGGGTGATGCTCATCCTCGCGACCATCGTGAACCTCTACGTCAGGAAGAAGGCGGACGCCCGATGAGCGCCGGCGAAACCTCGGTGGGCGCGACGGCCGCCCCGGTCCTCGAGCTCGACGGCGTCGGCAAGCAGTACGGCAACGTGCGCGCCCTGCGCGGGGTGAACCTCAGTGTCCGGCAAGGAGAAGTCACGTGCGTTCTCGGTGACAACGGTGCCGGAAAGTCCACTTTGATCAAGATCATGTCGGGGCTGCACGACTACACCGACGGCGAAATGAAGGTGAACGGAACCGTCCGGCGTTTCGGGTCCCCCCGTGCCGCCCAGACCATCGGAATCGCGACGGTCTACCAGGACCTCGCGCTCGCCCCGCTGATGGCCGTGTGGCGGAACTTCTTCCTGGGCAACGAGATCCGCAGAGGATGGTTCCTCGACGTCGGCCGGATGAAGCAGGTCTGCGGGGCGGAACTCACGAAGATGGGCATCGTCATCCCGGACCTCGACCGGCCGGTCCGGAGCCTCTCGGGCGGGCAGCGCCAGGTCGTCGCGATCGCCAGGGCGATCTACTTCGGCGCCCGGGTCATCATTCTCGACGAGCCCACCGCCGCACTGGGCGTCAAGCAGTCGGGCGTGGTGCTCAAGTACATCGACCGGGCCCGGGACGCGGGCCTCGGCGTCATCTTCATCACGCACAACCCGCATCACGCGTACCTGGTGGGCAATCACTTCATCGTGCTCAAGCTCGGTGAGGTCGCGCTCGACGCGCACCGTGACGAGCTGACCCTCGAGCAGCTCACCACCGAAATGTCCGGCGGACAGGCTTTGGTCGAGCTCAGCCACGAGCTGAGGGGCGCGGATCCCGGCAAGGTCGTCGAACCTCGGCTGGTGCCGCGCGGCGGGGTTTCCGCACCGGAACTGAACTTGCGAGAGATTTCCGAGACAGAAGGGGTCCAAACCGGCAATGGATGACCAGGTTTTCCGGGTGGGGATCATCGGTGTCGGTCGAATGGGGGCCGACCACGCCGAGCGTCTCTCACGCCGGATCGCGAACGCCCGGCTGGTGCTGGTCTCCGACCCCGACTCGGCGCGGGCCGAGGCGGTCGCGGGCCGCTACCACGGGGTCCGGACGGCGTCCGATGCCCTGGCTCTCATCGCCGACGACGAGGTGGACGGAGTTGTCATCGCCTCACCCGGCAGTGTCCACGAAGGGCAGTTACTGGCCTGCATCGAACACGGCAAGCCGACGCTGTGCGAGAAGCCGCTGACGATGGACAGCGAGTCGGCCCTGCGTGTCATGCGGGCCGAGCACGCGAAGGGCCGGTCTGTCGTCCAGGTGGGTTTCATGCGCCGGTTCGACCCTGAATACGAGCGGATGAAGGAACTGCTGGGCTCGGGTCGGTTCGGGCGCACCCTGATGCTGCACAACACCCACCGCAACAAGGACATGCCGCCGTCCTTCCGGTCGGAGATGATCGTCCGCGACAGCCTGGTGCACGAGATCGACGTCGCCCGGTTCCTCTTCGGGGAAGAGATCGAGGAGATCACCGTGCTGTCTCCGCGGCCGTCGTCCTTCGCGCCCGAGGGGGTCGTCGATCCCCAGGTTTCGTTCTTCCGGATGACCGGCGGCGGGGTCGTCACCAACGAGGTGTTCGTCCGGAACCAGGTTGGCTACGAAGTGCGGTGCGAGGCGGTCGGCGAGACGGGTTCGGTGATCGCCGGCCGGCCCGCGACCGGCTTGTACACGACCTCGTCCGGTGTGGCGGGCGCCTGGGGCGGAACCATTCCGCAGGACTTCCGTGCCCGGTTCGAGCGGGCCTACGACTTGGAGCTCCAGGCGTGGGTCGACGCTTCCCGGGCCGGCTCGGTCGTCGGACCGGGAGCCTGGGACGGCTACGCCGCCACCGCGGTCGCCGAGGCGGGGATCGAGTCCCTCGCCAGCGGTCAGCCGGTCAGAGTCGCCTTGGTGAGCCCGGAGACGCTCTCGTGAACCCGCGAAGGGCGGCCCGTGCCGGTGCCGGGCACAGCCTGGCCATGCAGGGCGGCGGACTGTCATGGTCGTAGCGAGGGGAGTGCACGGCCCGTTCGTGCTCGCGGTCTGCGCGGAGATGGTCTTCCGCGATCTGCCGATCGTCGAGCGGGTCCGCCGCCTGACCCGGCTCGATGTCCAGGTTGAGATCTGGGACTGGACCAAGCACGACATCGACGCCCTCGTGTCGCTGCGCGACGAAGGAGCCGTCTACTCGTCGATGACGGGCTACGTCCGGGGCGGGCTGGTCGAGCCGTCCGCGGTAGCCGACCTGCTCGCCACCGCGGAGAAGTCGATACCGGTCGCGAAAAGGCTGGGGATCACCCGGCTCAACCTCCACGGGACGGGACTCCGCGGTGATGGCCTGCCGGTCGTTCCCGTCGAGAAGACCACCGGTGCCATGTGGCTCGCCGCGCGGGACACGCTGGCGCGGATGGCCGAGCTCGGGGCGAAGAACGACGTCGTGTTCGTCCTGGAGAACCTCAACCTCGCCGTCGACCACCCGGGAGTTCCGTTCGCCCGCGCGGACGACTGCCTCGCTCTCGTCCAGGCGGTGGACCACCCGAACCTGCGGCTGATGCTCGACCTGTACCACGCCCAGATCGGTGAGGGGAACCTGATCGATCTGTGCCGCCGGGCGCTGCCGTTCATCGGCGAGATCCAGGTCGCCGACGTCCCGGGCCGCTGCGAGCCGGGAACGGGCGAGATCAACTACCCGCGGGTCGCCGCCGCCTTGGCCGAGCTGGGGTACCGGGGAACCGTCGGGCTGGAGGGCTGGCCGAGCGGTGACGACACCGCCGCGGTCGAGCGCTTCCGGGCCGCCTTTGGCGTGAAAGAAGGTTGGTGACATGCGGATCGGACTCATCGGGCTCGGCCGGATCGGGGCTTTCCACGCGGACACCCTCGCCGCATTGAGCGCGGTCGAGGAACTGGTCGTCGTCGACGCGCTCGATACGGCGATGAAGTCCGTGACCGAACGAATCCCGAAGGCTCGTGCGGCCGGCTCGCCGGACGAGCTGCTCGACGCGGGCGTGGACGGCCTCGTCATCGCGGCGTCGACCGCGGCGCACGCGGAACTGATGCTGGCCTCGGTGAAACGCGGCATACCGACGTTTTGCGAGAAGCCGATCGCCGGCTCCGCGCGCGAGGCGGCGAGCGTACGGGACGAGCTCGAAGGTGCGGGTGTGCCGATTCAGATCGGGTACCCCCGGCGATTCGATCCCGCTTTCGCCGCCGCCCGCGACGCGGTCCGCGGTGGTTCGCTGGGGCGGGTCCACACCGTCCGGTCGACCACCATGGATCCGGCACCCCCACCGGCTTCCTACCTGGCCGTGTCCGGCGGGATCTTCCGCGACTGCGCGGTCCACGACTTCGATGCCGTCCGGTGGGTCACCGGCCGCGAGGTCGTCGAAGTCCACGCGGTCGGTGCGGTGGATCCATCGGCACCTGCTGAGCTGTACCTCGACAACGACGATTTCTCGACCGCGTCGACGCTGCTCGTCATGGAGGACGGGACGATCGGCGTCGTCTCCAACACGCGCACCAACGCGCGTGGCTACGACGTCCGTCTCGAAGTCCACGGCAGCGACGACTCCGTTGCCGCCGGGCTCGACGACGGTCTTCCGCTTCGCTCGACGCAGCCGGGAGCCACCTGGCCGGCCGGGCCGCCGCACACGTTCTTCATGGATCGCCTCACCGAAGCGTTCCGGATCGAGCTCGAGACCTTCTGCGCCGTCGCGGCGGGCACTGTCGAATCGCCGACCCCGTTGGGCGACGCACTGCGAACGGCCTGGGTCGCCGAAGCGGCGACTGTGTCCGCTCGGGAAAGACGGCCGGTTCGCGTCGACGAAGTCGCGCTCTAGGACATCGGTTTCTTCCTCACTCGCACAACGACGTAGGACAGATTGGATTTCCCGTGCAACTCGGACTCATCACGGACTCGGTCGGCAGCCGCCCGCTCGAGGAGGTGCTCAACCTCGCCGTCGAGCTCGAACTGGACACGATCGAACTCGCGACCGGGAACTGGTCGGCAGCCCCCCACGCCGACCTGAACGAACTGGTGTCGAACCCGGCGGCCCGGGGCCGCTTGGTCAAGGAGGTGGAGTCGCGTGGACTCTCGCTGAGCGCCCTCAACGCGAACGGCAACCAGCTGCACCCGGTGCATGGGGCGGAGCACGACCGGGTCGTCCGGGACACCATCACCGTCGCCGGGGAACTGGGGGTGCCCGTCGTCGTGCTGATGTCAGGCCTGCCTGGCGCGAAGGGCGAACGCACACCGAACTGGATCACGACCTCGTGGCCGCCCGAGACGCTGGAAGTGCTCGAGTACCAGTGGAACGAGGTGGCGATCCCGTACTGGCACGATCTTGCGGAGTTCGCTCGCCGGCGTGGTGTCCGGCTCGCGGTGGAGATGCACGGCCGCCAGCTGGTGTTCAACGTCGCGACCATGCACCGGCTCCGGGAAGCGGTGGGTGAGGACGTCGTGGGGGCGAACCTCGATCCCTCGCACCTGATGTGGATGGGTGCTGACATCCTCGCGGTGATCCGCAGCCTGGGGCCGGCGATCTTCCACGTACACGCCAAGGACACCCGGGTCGAACGGCCGAACGCCGCGGCCAACGGCATCCTGGACACGCTGCCGCCGGCGCACGCCGCCGACCGGTCGTGGAACTACGTCACGCTCGGCCTCGGTCACCCGGGCGGTGCGACGTTCTGGTCGGAGTTCGTGTACGCCCTCCGGTCGGTCGGCTACGACGGGCCGCTCAACATCGAGCACGAAGACGTCCTCATCGGCTCGGAAGAAGGAGTCCGGCGAGCGGCCGGGCTGTTGAAGTCCGTGGTCATCCGTGACGCACCGGACTGGACGCCCGCCCGCATCTGAAGTCCTTCCCCACAGCCACAGACCCGACACAGGAGGCGCTGGCCGAGCGGTCAGGGTGTCCGCCCGGACCATGACCGGGCCGAGAAGATCATGCGGTTTTCGGGGCCAGGCCGAGAAGTTCGGGACGCGTGACCAGTTCCTGCCAGTACGTGCCCGGATCGGGCAGCAGCTTCCGCCGGTCCAGGTCCAGCAGGCCCGACACGGAGGAAACCGACGCGACCAGTGTGCCGTCCGGGATGCGGAATTCCTGAGTCACGCGGGAAGTCTTGCCCGTGCCCCAGTGGAACTCGCAGCTGACTTCGACTTCGTCGCCCGGGACGAGCTCACGGTGGAACCGCACGGTCGTCTCCAGGTTCACCGGGCCGATGCGGCGCGCAGTGAGCGAGGCCGGGTCGACTCCTGCGGCCTGCACGCACGTCCAGCGCGCGTGGTCGGCGTAGGCGAGGTAGGCCGGCCCTCGGACGTGGCCGTTGGCGTCGATGTCGTCACAGCGGACCGGGATTGTGATGTGGTACATGCGGCTGATCGTCGCGTACGGGCAGGGGGCGCGTCTGGAACTTTTCGGCCACCCGCACGAGCGCCGCTGGCGAAGAGCCGGACAGCCGGCGGCATTCGCGGCCGAGGTGGGACTGGTCGGCGTACCCGAGTTCGGCGGCGACGCCGGCCAGCGACGCCCGTCCGACCGCGAGGGGCTCGAGGAGGCGCAGGAACCGTTGAAACCGGCGGACGCGGTGCAGCTGTTTCGGCCCAGCGCCGACCGCGTGCACGAGGTGCCGTCGCAGCGCGCGTTCGCTGACGCCCACGGCGTCGGCGACGTCGGAGGTCCGGGTCGCTGCGCCGAGAGCGTGGACCGCGGCGAGCACCCGCCGGTCCGGGGAAGCGCCTCGCCGCGCGACGAGCCCTTCGAGGATTCGGCGCTGATCCTCGGGATCAGCGGTTGTCGCCAGGACTTCTTCGGCACGGCGTCCGTCCGCGCCCCAGAGCTCGCTGAGCTTGGTCATGGCAGGCAGCTCCGGCATGGACGTCCCGAGCACGGCGGCCGCGGCACCGCATCGCAGCCGGACGCCGACGCGCGACGCCGAAGCCGGCACCCACAGCCGCACCGGCGCCCCGACGGTGACGACCACCGTGAGCGCGTCGCCGTCCCAGACAAGGTCCGCGCAGCCGTCCGGGAGCACGCGCAGCGGCCGCGCCCAGCCGGTGTGGCCGTGCCAGCCGCAGGCCAGCACGTCCGTCAGCGTAGGTGGCGGGGCCACCTCGCGGTACACCGACCGCGCGCCGGCGACCGCCAGCGGTCGCAGCGGAACTCCCATGTGCCCAGTATGCAGCGGTCAGGAGCTAACCTATTTCGGTCTTACTGTCGGGACCACGAGTGTGCCGGACGACAGCGCGAGGCAGCTGCCGGGCGCCATCGCGCGGCGGTAGGCGGCGATCATCCCGGCCGGCTGCGCGAGTCCGGGATGAAGTGCACGAACGCTGCCACGACGACCAACAGCGACTCGCTCAGGTCGAGCAGCCGCTCGGTGCTCGAGGATGTCCTCCGAGCGTTCGCCGTCGCCGTGCGCCCCGGGGCTTCGAATCCTCAGCGTTCTCAAGGCCTGACATCATGTCGGTCATCAGGTGCACTTCCATGATCGGGAGTGACGCCGCTCGTCTTACAGTCCCAGTTCTGGGTGTGCGCTGCCTGCGCGACGCCCTCGTCGCGCCCGCGCCCGCGGGGCTGCCTTGCGCCGACCGACGGCGACCTGCTCGCGGCGCTTGGCCACGGCCTCATCGCGGGCTGCTGAACCTGCCCCGCTACGGCCGCCACCAGCAGACCTACGCCGAACTGCTGGCGGTGCACGACGAGCTGATCCCCTCAGTCAAGGACCGTGTCACGCTGGTGCGGCTCGGCGGCACCCTCGCCGAGGAGAGGACCACGCTGTACCGGGTACTGGAGTGGCTGAGCTCGTCGGGCGTGCCGGCCCGCACGAACGGCGTCAACACCGAGGCCGACAGGCGGTCACGCACGTCCTACGCCGGCTCGGACGACCTCGGGCGGCCGTACTTCCACTCCGTCGCGAGCGAGGACGGGCTGATCACCGAGAACCGGTACGCCGGGCGACCGTGAGCAGTGGCATAAGCTGACGACGTGCGCAAACGGGACGTGATCGGCGGGTGCGTGGTGCTGCTCGTCCTGATCGTGATGATCGTGCTGATCCTGGGCGCGCTGATCTACGGCGTCACGGCCTGGACGACTGGACGCAATTGGGCCACTGAACAGCGTCGACTCGCGGACGTGAACCCCGTCTTGCTCCTGTCGCCCGATCGGGCTGGTGCGGCACTGTCGGTCCGAGTCGACCACGCAGCTGGGCGAGGCCGACCTGCAGCTGCTCGCCGAGACCTGCAGCGAGGTCGAGCTGGCGGCGGTGCCGCTGCGGGAGAACCGCGCGGTGCTCAAGACCTCCCGCCTGCCCAAGGGTCGGCCGCTGCTGGCGGTGGACACGGTGCTCGACGTGCTACGCGCCGCGTGCCAGGCCGGCGGTGGCGACGTCACGCTGTCCGAACCGACGAAGTTCCGCCGCTTCGGCCGCCGTGAGCGTCGCGTGCCGATGGCGGCACTGGACCGGGTCGTGGCCGGCGGCGGCGGCAAGCTCGGCGACGTCGCCCGCTTCGCCAAGCGGTTCAAGCGCCTCGGCGACGGGTTGCACCCGCACGAGTTCGGCGAGTTCCCGCACGCGGCCGAGGTGTTCGCCGTCGCCCGGGGTGATCGGGCGGTCGTGTCACTGGCCGGGCGGGCGGAGCTGGCGTTCGCGCGCGGCGACATCGCGGGCGCGGCCGATGTCCTCACCGACGCGCCGGGCATGCTGATGCGGTCGCTGGACCGGCTGCTGCGCCACGCCGACGAGCCCCGCGCGGGACGCGGTCTTCACCGCGATGACGCAGGTTCTCGGGAGGGTGTCCGGGCGGGTGCTGTGCTCGGTGCGCGAGCACCTGGCCAACCGGGGCGAGCCGGACGCCGCCCTCGTGTTCACCACCCGCTCCCGCCGGGGGGCCAGCTCCACCTCTCGGGCCGGTGGCGGACGGCGACGACCGGCACGCTGGTTGGCTACGAGTCCTGGCTGGAGCGCGACACGCTGATCGTGCTGGACTTCGACCCGGACGTGGTCGGCGTCGCCTCGCAGCCGTTCTGGACCGCCGAGGACGGCAAGCCGCGCTCGCACGCTCCGGGCTACTTCGCCCGCCTCGCCGACGGCTCGGGCCGGGTGATCGACTGCCGCCCCGCGGACCGGACCAAGCTGCGAGACGCCGCGGCGTTCGACGCGACCCGGGACGCCTGCGCGGTGATGGCCTGGTCCTACGACGTCGTCGGCACCCAGGACGAGATCCTGCTGGGCAACCTGCGCTGGCTGGCCGGCTACCGCCACCCGCGCCACCACGTCCCCGAGCCCGCCCGGCACCTGCGCGCGATCTTCCACAAGCCGGGCCCGCTGCTGTCCGGCGTCACCATTCTCGGCGACGCCATCGAGCTGCTGCCGGTGCTTTATCACCTGCGCTGGCGCCGTGAGATGCTCCTCGCCGACGTCGACCTAGGCAACCGGCGCATCACCCTCGCCGGGCGCATCCACCCGCTCGATGACCTCACCCACCGCGCGCTGCGCAGCTGGCTCGCCTATCGCCGAGCGACCTGGGCAGTCACGCCGAACCCGCACCTGCTGATCAACCGGCGCACCGCGGCCACCACTACCGAAGTCGGTCGCGGCTGGCTTTCAAGGCCCTTACGAGGTCTGCCGGCCACGCTTACCATGAAGGCACAGGGGCAGCGCCCGCATTGGCCTGACGCACGGCCTAGTGCTGCTGCCAGAACCATGAGGCGTAGTAGGCCAGGTTGGTGTAGATGGCGGGCGACTGCGAGCACGGTACCGACTTGTCGACGCCTGTGCGGCCGGCCGAGCCGACCGCGGCCCACCGGTGTCCGTCGACGCGTTGGAAGGCCGCCGTCCCGGAATCGCCGTGGCAGGCGCCTCCGCCGCCGGGCGCATGGTCGAGGCATACCTCGTCAATGCCGATGGGGGCCGGTCCGCTGTCACAGGCCGAGCGCGCGAGCGGTGGGACGTCGATCTGGCGGAGCACTTGCGCGGGTTGCGCGGCGTCGTCCGCGGTGGTTCCCCAGCCGACTTCGCGCGCCGGCCGCTTCTGATCCAGCGGCCGCACCACGGCTGGTGCTGTCGCCGGATCGAGGCCGCGCACCGGACGGTCGAGGGTGAGTAAGGCGACGTCGCCGACCCGGCCCTCGGCATCCCGCACCCCCCATGCCCACGAGTCCGACACGACGATCGCCCGGACGTGATAGACCTGCCCGCCGCTCGTACGCTCCGGCGAGCCGAGACGGATGTGGTAAATGGACGGATCGCTGTGATCGACAGGCTCGTTGCCCTCGGTGGCCGCCCAGGTGGCGTACGCAAGGCGTGCCGACTGAGATCGGGCGCCCGACGTCGGCATGTTCGTCACACAGTGCGCGTTGGTCGCGACGTGCCAGGCATCGTGGATCCACACACCACACAACGGCCAGTTCGGGTCATTTCCGTTGTCGTACTGCAACGAACCGACCGGGTACGGCTGATCGGCCGGTTCACCCCCGACAATGGCGCCGGCCGTTCCCGGAATACACACGATCGCAGCGAATGCGCACGCCGTCGCCGCTGATGTCCTCATTGTCATGACAACCTTTCTGTGTTGTGCAGGGAGAGGTAGGCGCACAGCCCGACCAGTGCCAATTCCGGAACGGCGCAGACGAGGGCCTGGGTGAATTCGGTGCCGGCCTGGGCGGTGAGGACGTCGAACCAGGCGTCCATCGCCATGAGCGCCGCGACGGCCGATGCCGACAAGCGGGCGCGGGCATCGCCTCGGTGGAACAGGCACGCGGTGGTCGCGCAGCCGAGCGCCATGACCAGGTCGAGCCCGATCCACGCGGTCGGCGCCCAGCGGTTCCGGGGTCGCGCCCGGGCATCCGGCGACTTCGCCGTGAGTGGTGGCCGGTGCATCATCCGGACGGTCATGAGATCCCTCCACCGGGGTGGTGGTGATGCCGCCGGCGTCGGCGGCCCCGCGGCGAACCTTGCCGCCGCGGCCGGCCGAGATCAGTAGCCCGTGGTTCCGACTTCGTGGTGGTGCCTGCTACCGCACCGAACCTGGTGCCTGCAGGATGGTGCCGCCGGTCCGGTCTCGAATAGCGTTGGATCATGGACACTGCACTCCGCACGCGGGCCGGCGGTTCGGCGGCTTTCGGGTTCGTCGCGGCTGGGGTGTCCGTGCAGCTGATCACCCTCGGGACCACCGCGGCGCTCTGGCTCGGCCTGCACCTCACCGACGTGAAGTTCGCCAGGGACGTCGTCCTGGGCGGCGTGATCTTCACGGCTCTCGTGCTCCTGGCCGCGTCCCCGGTACTGACCGCGGTTCAGCGGAACCGGCTGCGCGCCGTGCTCGACGTGGACATCACGCCGGTCACCGCGAGGAGGTGGACCTGGCGAGGCCTCACGGCGACTGGACGCCAGCTCGGCTACCACGCCGTCGTGGCGCCCGTCTTGGCCGCGTATGCGCTGCTCGTGGCCATCGTGTGGGCGGCTGGTGTCGTCGTAACCGGGATCGTCGCCTACCTGCTGGTGTTCCCGATCACCAGCCTGCTGCGCCCCCCTGGTGACGCCGGACCAACTGCGCTCGGCGTGGTCCGGCCGGTTCTGGCGGCCGCACCACGCATGGCCGGAATCGTCGCCCAGCTCGACGTCTGGGCGGCGGACGCGCTGCTGGGCCCGAGCCGGCTGCAGCGGCGGGTGGTAGACCTGACCGAAAGCCGCGCGGGTGTCGTCGACGCCGCCGACGCCGAACGCCGTCGCATCGAGCGCGACTTGCACGACGGCGCTCAACAACGGCTGGTGTCGCTGGCCATGAACCTCGGCCTGGCCAGGGCCGGCCTGCCCGGCCTACCCGATGAAGCCAAGCAAGTGATCGCCGACGCGCACGAAGAGGCCAAGGAAGCCCTTGCCGAACTACGGACCCTCGTCCGCGGCCTGCATCCCGCCATCCTGGACGACCGTGGCCTGGACGCCGCGTTGTCCGGCATCGCTGCCCGGGCACCCGTCCCGGTGCGCCTGCGGGTGGATGTCCTTGACCGAGCGTCTCCGACCGTCGAGGCGGTCGCCTACTTCATGGTCGCGGAAGCGCTGGCCAACATCGCCAAGCACGCCCACGCCACCTGCGCCGAGATCGACGTGCGGCGGCACGACGGCGTGCTGACGGTGACGGTGACCGACGACGGCACCGGCGGAGCCGATCCGTCCGGCGGAACCGGACTGGCCGGCCTGGCGCACCGGGTGCGCTCGGTCGACGGCACACTGTCGGTCAGCAGCCCGGCCGGCGGGCCGACCATCGTCTCTGCGGAGCTGCCGTGCGCGTCGTGATCGCCGAGGACTCGGTCCTGCTCCAAGCCGGCCTCGCCCGGCTGCTCGGCCTGGCCGGGATCGAGGTCGCCGCCACCGTCGGCGACGCGGAAACGCTGCTGACGGCCGTCGCCGAACACCAGCCCGACGCGGCGATCGTCGATGTGCGGATGCCGCCCACCCACACCGACGAAGGCATCAAAGCGGCCCTGGTGATCCGACGCCAGTGGCCGGCGGTGGCGGTCCTGATGCTGTCCCAGTACGTCGAGGAGCGCTACGCCGCCGACCTGTTGTCGGCCAACACCAGCAAAGTCGGCTACCTGCTGAAAGACCGGGTGGCTGACGTCGCCGAGTTCGTCGACGCGCTACGCCGGGTCGCCGCCGGCGGCACGGCCCTGGACCCCGAAGTCGTCGCTCAGTTGTTGTTGCGCCACAACAGTGACCCGCTCGAGCGGCTCACCCGGCGCGAGCGGGAAGTGCTCGCCCTCATGGCCGAAGGTCGCGCCAACGCCGACATCGCCGAGACACTCGTCATCACCGAAAGCGCCGTCGCCAAGCACATCAACGCCATCTTCGCCAAGCTCGACCTGGCACCGGGCGCCGGCGACCGCCGGGTACTCGCCGTACTGCGCTACTTGCAGGAAGGCTGACCCACGCCGAGTCGATGCCGGCGTCACGACGACAGGGATCCTCTGACGCCTGCAAAGGTATCTGTAACAGCGCTCCGCCGCGTCGGCGCGGCAGATGCCGACGTGTGCTCGACTCGACCTCGAACCCAGCCGGCCGACCAGACGAACCCGGCGGACGATGCTCGGGTTTCTCGCACAGCACCTCCGGAATTCCCGAACCCATTGCGGACCGGGGAAGCCGTAGCCGGAGAACGCGTGGATCTGCTCGAAGATCCGCACCGCCAGGTCCCAGGGGATCCCGTTCGCATCGGTGCCGGCGAAGAGGCGGGTCATCAGGGCGCGTGTCTTCGCGCTGGAGCGTTTCACGCCCATCGTCCGGCGCAGTTGGTCGGCCTCGGCGGGGGTGAAGGAGGCGACATCGCGGGCCATCTGCATCACCTCCTGAAACAGCGGCACTCCTAGCGTCCGGTCCAGCGACGGCGCGAGCAGCGGGGGCGTTCTCCCAGGTCTCCTCGCCGCGGCGCCGGCGGATGAATGGGTGTACCGACCCGCCCTGGATCGGGGCCGCCCGGATGAGCGCGACTTCGATGACCAGGTCGTAGAACTGCCGGGGCCGCAGCCACGGCAGCGTGGCCAGCTGGGCTCGGGACTCGACCTACCTGCAGGCGCTGTTGGGAACGGCGGCGCTGCCGGCCCGGGTGGTGCCAATGCCGATGCCGGTCCTGGTGTGGGATGCCGACGCGCTTCTCGGCCGCGTCCACCCCGATGCCGGTGAGGAACTTCTGCATCGCCGGACCGGCGCCCCGCTCCTGGTAGGTAACACCGACATCCTGGAAGAACTCCCGCCACCGCATGGCGTCCGGCAGCCGGCGGCAGGACAGTGCGCTTCCGGAGGATCGGATCGTCGCACCCTCACCCGGCCGAGATCGTCAGCCGACCGGATGACCGCAGTGACGTTGTTGCGCGCGGGTCAGCCGTTTACGGCTCGAAGGCCGCCCGGCTGCCGGCCTTCGAGCCGGTCGAGCGCGGCCTCGCTGGCGGCGTCGGCCGGGAGGTGGACGATCAAGCGCTGGTCGTCGTCGGCGGACAGTTCCAGGACCTCGTAGCTGAGGCGGAGCCGTCCGGCTTCGGGGTGGTCGAGCCGGGTGATGCCGGTGGCCGCGGTCAGGCCGGGAACCGTCTCTGCCCGGCGCACGAAATCCTCGCCTGCGGCGATGGTGAGCTCGTCGGCCAGTGCGGCGATGTCCGGGTCCGCGCGGAACGGGCCCTGCTTCAGTGCGGCGACGACGTCGTCGGCCCGTTCGTCCCAGTCCGGGTAGCAGCTGCGGGCTCGCGGATCGGTCAGGACGAACCGGGCGAGGTTGGCCCAGCCGTCGCCGTCGAGCAGGCCGGTCGGTGCCATCAGCCGTCGATATCCGCCGGTGCAGGCGAGGATCTCGCTCAGCCGGTTCAGCACGACGGCGGGTGTGGGCTCGAGCCGGTCGAGGATGGCGCGCACGGTGGGGCGTACGTCGCGGTTCGGCTGGGCGCCGCCCATGCAGGTGAAGCCGCCGTCGGCGGCCTTGGTGAGGCGGTAGAGGTGGATGCGCTCGCTCGGCGCGAGGTTCAGGGCGTCGGCCAGCGCGGACAGCACCTGCGGTGACGGCCGCCGATCCCGCCCCTGCTCGAGCCCGGCGCAGTCCGGGGGTGCGCCGGCGCGCACCGGTGGGCAGGCCGACCTGCGCAGGAGCGACCGCCTCGCGACGGTTCCGCAGGAACAGGCCCAGTTCGTTGCCACTCACCCTGAGCACGGTACCGGCGCGCGGGGGCAACTGGGTGGCCCCGTCACTACCACCCTTCGCGCGGTCTTCCTGGTAGCCGCCGCTCGATGCAGATTGATCCCAGCGGTGGCCGACCGGTCGCCGGAACAGCGCGAAGGAGAAGTGCATGTCGGACCCACGGCCGAAGCTCGCAGTGATCGTCGGCAGCGTCCGCGAGGGACGGTTCGGCCCGGTGGTGGCCCGGTGGTTCACCGAGCAGGCAGCCCGGTTCGGCGCGTTCGACATCGACGTGATCGACCTGGCGGACACCCCGCTGCCGCTGGAGTTGCCCGCCGTCCCCCCGGCGATGGACCCGCACCTGCCGCGCCCCGCGGAGATGACCGGCCTCACCCGGCGGCTCGACGAGGCCGACGCGTTCGTCATCGTCACGCCCGAGTACAACCGCAGCTTCCCCGCCTCGCTCAAGGCCGCCATCGATTGGCACTACACCCAGTGGGAGGCCAAGCCCATCGGCTTCGTCGGCTACAGCGGCGGGAGCGGCGGCCTGCTCGCGATCGAGGCGCTACGGCAGGTGTTCAACGAGCTCAACGCGCACACCGTGCGCAACTACGTCTCGTTCCCCCGGTACTACCTGCTCTTCGACGACGCCGGCAACCTGCACGAGCCGGCCGAGCCCGCTGCCGCCGCGGAAACCATGCTCGACCAGCTGCACTGGTGGGCCACCGCGCTCGCCGCCGCCCGCGCCATCCCCACCGCGGCATGAACCCGCTCGCGCTGATCGTGGATTACCTGAGGTGCGGATCATGACGACCACCCGGGCAAGAACCGCCGATCGGTGGGCCGGGATGGGCCTGGGGCGTCAGGGATTCGGTGCGATGAGGTTGCGTGACCAGACCGTCGGCGACGCTGATCGCGACCCGGTGCCGGTGATCCATGCCGCCCTTGATGCCGGAATCACGATGGTGGACACCGCGGATGCTTACCGGAACGAGGAGCTGGTCGGCCGCGCCATCCAGGGGGCGTCGTGACGAGGTGCTGCTGGCCAGCAAGTTCGGGTTGGTACGGAACGACAAGGTCGCCGGGGGATTCGACGTACGGGCTGATCCGGCATACGTGCGGCAGGCGAGCGAGGCGAGCCTGCGCCGGCTCGGCGTGGATGTGATCGACCTCTATTACCTCCATCATCGCAGCTCGACAATTCCGATCGAGGAAACCGTCGGAGCCATGGCCGAACTGGTCGACCAGGGCAAGGTACGTGGCTTGGGCCTGTCCAATGTGAGCGCGGAGGACCTCCGCCGGGCGCACACCGTTCACCCGATCGTCGCGCTGCAGGAGCAGTGGTCGCTGGTTCAGCGCGACGTCGAGCAGGAACTGCTGCCGGCCGCGGCCGACCTGGGGGTGACCATCGTGGCTCACTCCCCGACGGGCCATGGACTTCTGCACCTGACCCACGCTGCCGTCGATCAGGTAGCCGACGAGCCGCGCGCCATCTTGGACAAGATCGCCGGCACCCACAAAGCCACGGCCGGACAGGTGGCATTGGCCTGGGTGCAGCACCGGCAGTACACGCACGAGGTGCCGGTCGTACCGCTCCCCGGAACGACCCGGGTGAGCCACCTCCGCTCCAACGTCGCTGCCGTCGGCATCTGCCTATCCGACGACGAGTTGCGGCAACTCGACTCATTCCGAGCGGCCCTATGACGTGAATCGTGTTCGCGCAAACGGATCAACTACCCGAATACGCATACCGAGAATCTGCTTCCGACGGCTCGCGCTCATCGGCAAGACAGTGTGTTGATTGTCAGGTCGCGGATGCCATGTACGCCGCCAGTGTGCGTTCGGCACTCGGAAGGGGCACGAAGATGCGGGGTCAGGCAAGTTCTTGTTGGTGAGCTCATCAGTGCTGCTGGTCGTGGCGGCGCTGGGCGGTGACGACGTCGATCGTGTGCTGCCGGATCCAGCTCAGAAACTGTTCCAGTGACGTGGTGAGGCCCTGGCCGAGCGGCGTGAGTTCGTAGCTGACCCGCGGCGGAGTGGTGGGCTCGACCGTTCGCGCAATCAGCCCGTCCCGCACCAGGGTGCGCAGTGTTTGCGACAGCATCTTCTCGCTGATCCCACCGATCGTCGCATGCAACTCGGAGAAGCGCCGCGGCCCCTCTCCCAGGGCCGCCAAGATCAACATGCCCCAGCGGCTGGTGATGTGCTCGAGCACCTCGCGCGCCGGGCATTCGCTGTTGAACGCGTCACTCATGCCCTGCCATGCGTCGCGCCCAGCCTGGGAACCTACCTCCATCTCCGGAGCTTACCTGAAGGTAGGTCCTTTCGATCAGTAAGCTTCAGGCCTACGCTCCCGTCATGGTCACAGTGGTTTTTGGAGCCGGCGGCAATGTCGGTCGCCATGTCGCGGCGGGTCTGAGTTCGGCGGGTGAGAAGGTTCGGTTGACGAGCCGGAAGCCGCTCCCGAGGGGCTTCCCGCCGGGAGCGGACGTCGTCACGGCCGATCTCGAGAGCCCGGAGACCCTGCCTGCCGTTCTCGATGGTGCGCAGCGCGTGTTCCTCTACGCCAAGCCGGAAGGAATCGCCGGTTTCGTGACGGCGGCAGAATCCGCCGGCATCCAGCACGTGGTACTGCTGTCGTCCGGGTCTGTCATCCACCCGGATGCCGCGCACAACCCGATCGCC
This sequence comes from Amycolatopsis sp. NPDC058278, assembly GCF_042881395.1. Taxonomy (NCBI): domain Bacteria; kingdom Bacillati; phylum Actinomycetota; class Actinomycetes; order Pseudonocardiales; family Pseudonocardiaceae; genus Amycolatopsis; species Amycolatopsis sp. NPDC058278. The sequence continues at coordinate 38,325 of NZ_JBHVXZ010000094.1, forward strand.
CGGGCACACATCGCCGTCGAGTCCGCCCTCGAGAACTCCAGCCTGACGTGGACGTTCATCCGGGCCGGGATGTTCGCCACCAACACCCTGTGGTGGTGGCGGAACTCGATCCGCGACGAGGGCGTCGTCCGGGTGCCCTACCCGGACGCGCAGACAGCGCCCGTTCACGAGAAGGACCTGGCGGCGCTCGCGGTGACCGCTTTGACCCAGCCGGGTCACCACGGCCACGCCTACCCCGTGTGGGGGCCCGAGTCCCTGTCCATCCGGCAGCAGGTCAGGCACATCGGTGCGGCCGTCGGTCGCGAGATCACCCTCGAGGTGATCACGGTCGAACAGACACGCGTCGAACTCGGCAAGACCATGCCGCCCATCGGTGTCGACGCGATCTTGGCCGCATGGCAGGCCGGAACCACCGCACCGCCGCAGGTGTCTACCGTCGTCGCGGACGTCACCGGCCGTCCTGCCCACACGTTCGCGCAGTGGGCCCAAGACCACGCGAACGACTTCCGCTGAGGCGGCATGCATGCTCACCGCGCGATTGCACCTGGCCGAAGCCGTCCAGACCTACCCTGACATCCGGTACTCGGCAAGACAGTGTGTTGGGTGTCAGGTCGCAGACGCCATATACGCGGCCATCGACTACGGAAGGTCACAGCACTGAGGACTGTGCGTGGCTCAACGCCGAGCACGGCCGGACGGAACGGCTGGTGTAGTAGTCGCGTTCGAATGGGTGTTCTCGCTTGCCGGCCCCGACTCCAACGGAAGCCGCTACCTGCAGGGTCTCGACCTGTTCCTGGAGCTCGACGATCGGGGCGGCTCCGCGACCACTGACCATCGGCTCGGCAGGCTCGTGCAGGAGCACCGACGGTTCGACGAGGCCCGAAAGCCATTACCAGCAAGCCCTCGAGGCTACCGCGCCGCCGGGGATCATCACGGCGCGTCCGCGGTGGCAACATCGTTGATCAGACTACTGGCGAAAACCGGACGCCATCGACGCCGCCGCAAGCTGCCACCGTGTGACCCACTACGTCCGCAACTCGGCTACTTGATACTGGGCAGCAGGACCGGGTCCGGCCAGACTCTGGTCCAGGTGCTCGGTGAGTCGCTCCCACAATCGGCTGCCCGCCGGTGT
>NZ_JBHVXZ010000095.1:0-38709 GCF_042881395.1 Amycolatopsis sp. NPDC058278
ATCCAACCCGGACACCCAGGCAGCCAGGTCATCATCACTCAGCACAAGATCGATACGCTACACCCTGAGTGTCACGAAGTGCGGCTGGAGTACTAAGCACCGTGGGCCGCTCCCGCGACGCAGATGTGTCAGGTCAGACAGTCACCTCCGGCGTGAAGACGCAGAACTCGTTGCCCTCCGGATCCGCCAGCTGGTCCCAGTCGACATCGCCGCCGCGTGCGCGGACCAGGGTGGCGCCCATCGCCACCGGCTCGGCCGGGTCGCCGAAGACGTCCAGGTGCATGCGGTTCTTGACCGTCTTGCGCTCCGGTACCGGGTTGAGCCAGATCAGCGGCCCGCGACCGGCCGGGTCGACGATCGGGACGGGCCAGTCGTCCGGGCGGGTGTCGCCGGTCAGCGCATCCCGGCGGACGTAGCCGAGCGCGCGGCACCACCAGTCCGCCAGCGCTTGGTGGTCGTTCGCGTCCAGGGCGAGGTCCTTGAACCGCGCTGTCATGCCGCTCCTTCCGGGACGTGCGCGGGGACGACGTCGGACACCACGCGCCAGCCGAGTGCGCTGTACAGCCCGCGGCCGGCCTCGGAAGCCAGCAACGCGCTCGAACGGGCTCCCGCCGCTTCGCCCAGGCGGTGCATCACCACCCGGCCGAGGCCGCGACGACGGTGCTCAGGCTCGGTCTCGATCTTGTCGAACACCGCGACACCGCCGGCCACCGCGATCCGGCCCCGGGCCGCCACAGCCGCACCGGAAGACACGACGACCTCCCACACCGGCCCCGCGCCGGTCACCGCGACCGAGTACGACGCTGGGACCGCGGCCGGCGGAAGAGCTCCCTCGAACGCCATCAGGTACTCCGTCTCCCCCGCCACCCACGCCGGGGTCAGGGCCGGCAGGACCGCGGAACGCGAGCCGCACGTCTTCAGCCACGTGCCCGGCGCGGCCACCGTCCGGGCCCGGGAGGAAACCGTCGCCGGCGCGCGCAGCAGGTATCGCACCCGGTGCCCCGGCAGGCCGACCTCGACGCGGTAACCGTCGAGCTCGGCCACCGGTGCCGACGTTGCCCGCGACAGCGCCCAGCCGCGGACCCATGCCCCCAAAACGTCCATGCCGGTGATCATGGCAGCCACCCCCGACAGTTCCCTGAGCTGAGAGGATGAGCGGGTGGACACCGAGCAGGTCTGGAGCGCGACCGTCGACCGGCTGCGGGCGCGGATCGACTCCGGCGACCTGCCGCCCGGCTCACGGCTGCCCGCCGAGCGCGTCCTCTGCGAAGAGCTGGGCATCAGCCGGGGGTCGCTGCGGCAGGCCCTGCGCGTCCTCGCCTCCATCGGGTACGTCCAGATCCGGGCCGGCTCCGGGACCTACGTCCGCGAGCAGCAGGAACAACCCTTGCGGACCTGGTTCACCGAACACGACCAGCTCGTCGAAAAGCTCTTCGACCTGCGCGCCACCGTCGAGCCGACCCTCGCCGAACGGCTGGCCCGGCACGCGACCGCGAAAACCGTCAGCCGGCTCGAGGACAACGTCGCCGAGATGGCGCTGGCCGCCGAAGCCGGGGACATGCTGCACGTCATCGCCGCCGATGCCGAGTTCCACCGGGTGATCGCGCAGAACGCCGGGAACGACGACGTCGCCGGGCTGCTGCGGTCCGTGCTCGCCCTGGTCGGCGAGGAGCGCCGGGCGGCGCTGCGGCTGCCCGGGCAGATCCGCAAGGCCGTCGCCGACCACCGGGCCATCCTCGACGCCATCCGCCGGTCCGATCCGGCCGCCGCCCGCGAGCTGACCCTCAAGCACCTGGTGGACGCCAAGACCTACGCACACGACTTCGCCGCGGAGGAGCGCTAGATGGAGAAGGTCCACTTCACCGAAGAAAAGGCCACCAACCTGGCGACGCTGTACGGCCGCGCGCTCGACTACCGCAGCGCCCACCCGATCCTCGGCGACAAGGCGGCCGACGACGCCGTCCGCCGGATCGACTACGACTTCACCAAGATCGGCATCTCCGCCGACCGCGCGATCTCGGTCGTCCTGCGGGCGAAGCCCATCGACGACTGGGCCGCCGAGTACCTGCGCGCCCACCCGGACGCCATCGTGCTGCACCTGGGCTGCGGCATGGACACGCGGTTCCAGCGACTCGCGCCGCCGGAGACCGTCCACTGGTACGACGTCGACTACCCCGAGGTCATCGAACTGCGCGAAAAGCTCTACGAACCGGCGCCGAACCAGACGCACATCGGCTCGTCGGTGACCGACTTCGGCTGGCTCGACCAGGTGCCGGCGGACCGGCCGGCGCTGATCGTCGCCGAAGGCCTCACGATGTACCTGAAACCCGAAACCGGCACCGAACTGTTCCGCCGGCTGGCCGGGAAGTTCCCGTCCGGCGAGCTGATCTGCGACCTCTTCAACCGGACGGCCATCAAGATCCAGAAGCTCAACGCGCCGGTGCGCAAGGCGGGTGCGACGCTGTACTGGGGCGTCGACGACCCGCGCGAGCTCGAGCGTTGCGGCCTCACGTGCGAGTCCTCATTGGACGCCGGGCACTGGGCGACCCCGGAGGTGCTGGCCAAGCTGGGCCCGATCACCCGCTTCCAAATGCGGATGCTGAAGGTGTTCCCGCCCCTGGCCCGGACCGCGCACATCGTGCGGTACCGCTTCTAACGCGACTCCAGCACCCGCGCCACGAACTTGTGCAGCTTCTCCTCCAGCCGCGCGATGCGCTCCTCGAGCGTGAGCGTCTCGAACGGCTGCGGGACGTCGGACTTCAGGTCGCCGCGGACGTACCGGCAGCACGCCAGGTTGCCGCAGGCGTAGATGCCCAGCGTGTTGCCCTCGCGGCCGGCCTTCCCGGCGCGCTTGGCCGAGAACAGCGTGATGTCGGCGAGCCCGTGGGTCGTGGTGCAGAAGCCGCAGATGTTGCTGCGCAGGCGTGACTTCGGGGGCGGGGCCGCGCGCAGGGCGAGCCCGACCACCTCACCGCCGTGGGGCAGCACGAGGTAGGCCCGCGCGGGCGCCTTCGGGTCGCGCCAGCCGAGGAACTCCCGCTGCTCCCACGGGATTTCCTCGGGCCCGGCGGGCAGCGTCACGCCCTTGGCTTCGCCGCGGGTGCAGTTGACGAACGAGGCCCGGATCTCGTCCTGGCCGAGTGCATCCATGATCAGCACGGTAACCAGCGGCCACGGGGAGTGGCCACGCATTTTCGGCCGTACGATCAACGCCGTGCGCAAGATCGCCGTGAAGAACTTCCGGGTGGTGTTGCGCACCAGCCTGGGCTTCGCCGGGCTGGGCCTCGGCTCGAGCGTCGCCGGCTCCGGTGTGGTCGCGCTGCTGCTGGTGCTGCAGGGCCTGCCGAACGACGTCGGCGACCGCGGCTGGGTGCTCGGCCTGACCGCGGCCGGCATCGTCGCCGGGGCGCTGCTCGCCGGGACGTTGTGGACGGCGTGGCTGCAGCGCCGCACCGCGATCTGGTTCGTGCTCGGCCGCCCGCCGTCGGTCAGCGAGGCGCGGCGCGCGCTGCGGCTGCCCGTCGACATGGCGGTGGTCAGCGGCACGCTCTGGCTCATCGGCACCGTCATCCTCACCGTGCTCGCCGGGACGCTCGGCTCGGCCGACGACGCCGTCGGCATGGCCACGGTGATCGGGCTGGGCGGGCTCACCACCGTCGGCCTCACCTACCTCGCCGCCGAGTGGGTGGCGCGGCCCGTGATGACGATCGCCCTGGCGGTCCTGCTCCCGCGCGGCTCGCTGCCGGTCACCGTGCTGACCCGGCTGATCGTCACCTGGGCGCTGGCCAGCGGCGTCCCGCTGGTGGGCGTCCTGCTCATCGCCACCCCGCCGGAGCTGGGCTCGGGCGACCACACCGCGAGCCTCATCATGTTGTCGGTGATCGGCCTCGGCGTCGGCGCGATCGGCACGGCGCTGCTGGCCAGGGCGGTCGCGGCGCCGCTGCACCGGCTGCGCGTGGCGCTCGACGAGATCGCGCGCGGCAACACCGACGTCGCCGTGGACGTCGACGACTCCAGCGAGATCGGCCTGCTCCAGACGTCGGTGAACCAGCTCGCCGCCGGCCTGCGCGAACAGGCGCGGATGCGGGACCTGTTCGGCCGGCACGTCGGCGCCGAGGTCGCCCGGCACGCCCTGGAGTACGGCGCGTCCCTTTCGGGCGACGTCCGCGAGGTCACGGCGTTGTTCGTCGACGTCGTCGACTCGACGGCGCTGGCCTACCGCACGCCGCCGGAGGAACTGGTCGGGAAGCTGAACCGGCTGTTCGCCGCGGTCGTCGCCGCGGTCAACGCGCGCGGCGGGCTGGTCAACAAGTTCCAGGGTGACGCCGCGCTGTGCATCTTCGGCGCGCCGACGCGGCTCGCGGACGCCCCGACGGCCGCGCTGGCCGCGGCGCGGGTGATCCGGGACGCGGTGCGCGAGGCCGGCGAGCTCGACCTCGGCATCGGCGTCTCGAGCGGCCCGGTGTTCGCCGGGCAGCTCGGCACCAGCAGCCGGCTCGAGTACACCGTGATCGGCGACGCGGTCAACGAGGCCGCGCGGCTCACCGAACTCGCCAAGGCGGTCCCGTCACGGGTGCTCGCCAGCGACGCCGTCGTCTCCGCGGCGCTGCCGGGCGAAGCCGCCCACTGGGAGAAGCACGGCGAGCTGGAGCTGCGCGGCCGCGCGGAGGCGACGCCGACCTGGACGGCGGGCCCGACGACTCAGGACAGCTGACCCAGGTCCGGCCAGCGCAGCACGGTCGAACCCCAGGTCAGGCCGGCGCCGAACGCGCTGAGCAGGACGCGGTGCCCGGGCACGAGGGTGCCGTCGGCCCGGGCGTCGGCCAGGGCGAGCGGGATGGACGCGGCGCTGGTGTTGCCGACCCGGTCGATGTTGGCGACCACGGCGTCGGCCGGCATGCCAAGCTGCTTCGCCGTCGCCTGGAGGATCCGGATGTTCGCCTGGTGCCCGACGAAGCGGTCGACGTCGCCGACCATCCAGCCCGCGCGCTCCAGGACCGTGCGCGACGACTCCGCCATGCGCGCGCAGGCGTGGCGGAACACGGCCGTGCCCTGCATGGCGAGGAAGCGGTCGCCCGGCTGGTCGGAGAGCCGCCGGCGCGCGCCGCCCGCCTCCACCCACAGCAGTTCGGCGTGCTCACCCTCGCTGTGCAGGTCGAACGGGCCGAACGCGCCCGGCTCGCCGGCCTCACCCGCGCGCAGCAGGACCGCGCCCGCGCCGTCGCCGAAGATCGGCACGGTGGTCCGGTCATTGGGGTCGATGAGCGTGGTGAAGGTGTCGGCGCCGATCACGAGCACACGCTCGGCCAGCCCGCCCGCGATGAAACCGGCGGCCGTGGCGAGGGCGTAGACGAAGCCGCTGCAGACGGCGTTGACGTCGAACGCCGCGGCCGTGCCGAGCCCGAGCCGGGCGGCGACCTGCGGTGCGCTGGCCGGGCAGGGCTGGTCGGGCGTGGAGGTGGCGAGGACGACGGCGTCGGCGGACGTGCCGCCGAGCGCTTCGCGGCCCGCCCCGACCGCGAGATCCACAGTGGACTCACCGGGCCCGGCGACGCGGCGTTCGCGGATCCCGGTGCGGGTCCGGATCCACTCGTCCGAGGTGTCGAGCCGGGCGGCGATTTCGTGGTTGTCCAGGACTTTCGTCGGCAACCACGAACCGAGGCCGGTCAGCACGGCGGCAGGTGCGGGCACGGGAGAGCCTCCCCACGCCGGCGGGTTGGCGAAGCGACCGGCTGGTCTTCCACTTCTATGGGCTACCCCCTGGTAGACCGGCCAGTTGTGTTCCAGCTCACGTAATAAGTTGTTTCATCTTCCCTTCGGACGGAGTAGTGAGCGACGTCACGGAGGAGTGAACGGCGGCGAATTGTCGGGGGTGCCGGTTAGCCTGCTGGGGTGCGGACACCCGACCTCGACCAGCTGGACATCGCCATCCTCGCCTGCCTCCAGGCGGACGCCCGCACGATCGCCGAAACGATCGGCGCGAAGGTCGGGCTCTCGGCCGCGGCGGTGCAGCGGCGGATCAAGCGGCTGCGCGAGGCGGGCGTGATCGAGCGCGAGGTGGCGGTGCTGTCGCCGGACGCGCTCGGGCTGGGCATGACGTTCGTGGTGACGGTCGAAATGGAGCGGGAGAACCTCGCGGTCTTCGACGGGTTCCGCCGCCAGGTCCTGGCCGAGGACGCCATCCAGCAGTGCTACTACGTCACCGGCACGGCGGACTACGTGCTGATCGTGACGTGTCCGGACATGGCGGCCTTCGAGGCGTTCACCCGGCGGATGTTCTTCGACAACCCGAACGTCCGGCACTTCACGACGAGCGTGGCGATGGATCGCGTGAAAGTGGGGCTCAGCCTGCCGCTCGACCCGTAAGCTGCCCCGCCGGGGGAGACATGCTTCGGATCTTTCTGGCCGCGACGCTGATCGACGCGCTGGGCAGCGGGCTGTGGGTCCCGTTCGCCCTGTTGTTCCTCGTCCACGGACAGGGCATGGACCTGGTCGACGCGGGCGCGTCGCTGAGCACCGGCGCCCTGCTGGCCCTGGTGACCGGCCCGGCCACCGGGGCCGCGATGGACCGCTTCGGGCCCCGCGCGCTGCTCATCGCGGGCAACCTGGTGCGGCTCGCCGCCTTCGCGGCCTATCCGCTGGCGTACACGAACTGGCAGGTGATCGTGGTGTCGGCGGTGGCCGGCTTCGGCGACCGGCTGTTCTGGACGTGCAACGCGCCGATGGTGGCCCGGCTCACGTCCGGCCGCGACACCGACCGGGTGCTGGCGACGCAGACGGTGGGCCGGTTCGCGGGAGCGGGCCTCGGCGCGGCGGCGATGGCGGTGCTGCCGACGATCACGAGCCCTTCGGCGTTCCACGCGCTGGCGTACGTGAACGCGGCGAGTTTCGGGGTCGCGGCGGTGCTGATCCGGCTGCTCCCACGCGACGGCGGGGCCGGAGCGGCGGCGGCGGTGCTCGCCGAAGCGGAGGTCCGCGGCTCGGAGCCGACGGCCGGCGGTGGGCCCGCGGCGGCCGCCACACCGGCTGCTTCGCCCGGCAGCTGGCGGGCCGTGCTGGGTGATCGGGCCTTCACCGGGTTCTGCGTCACCCACATGGCGTTCACCCTCGCCAGCGCCGCCAAGTTCTCCGTGCTGCCGATCGTCGTCCGCGACCTGCTGCACGGTCCACAGTGGATCGCCGGGACCGCGATCACCGCCGGCACCGTGGTCGTCGTCACCGCGCAGCGGCCGATCGTCGGCCTGCTCGCCGGGCGCAGCCGGACCGCCGGGCTCATCGGGGCCGCCGTCCTCTTCGCGATCTGCTTCGCGCTCCTGATCCCGCTGGAGGCCGTTTCGCTGCCGGTGGCCACCGCTCTCATCCTCGTGACCAGCCTCGGCTTCTCGATCGCGGAGGCGCTCTTCGGCCCGACCGCCACCGCGGCGGCCGCCGCGGCCGCTCCGCCGGGGGCCGAAGGGCGGGCCAGTTCGATCTTCCAGCTCTCCTGGGGCCTGCCCATCGCGCTCGCTCCGGGCCTGCTGGCCGTCCTGCTCAGCGCGAGCAACGCGCTGACCTGGTCGATTCTGGCCCTGACCTGCGCGTCCGCCGTCCCCGCGCTGCTCGTGCTGCGGAAGAAACTGCCGGATGCCCTGCGCGAGCCGTCACCACCCGTGTCGGCCTGAGCGCAAGGGGTATGTGCCCGGTGTTACACCACAATGGACGGATGCAACCGATCAAGTGAACGTGAGAGTTTCTCCGTCATGACCGTTGGCCCTGGTCATCTCCTTGCCGAACAGTTCGCGCCGCGCGAACCACCGCGAGACTCCAGGAGGGGCCGTGCACACCGACGCCGTACACCAGAGCCAGTTCGTGCTGCTGAACGAGAGCACCACGCCCGTCCTGTCCCGCCTGTCCTACCACGCCCACGAACCCTTCGCGGTGACCGTGGCCTTCCGGACCGAGCGCGGCCGGTGGATCGAATGGACCTTCGCGCGTGACCTCCTCGTGGCCGGTCTCGACGAGCCGGCCGGCCTCGGCGACGTCCGGATCCGCCCGGATCTCTCCGATGACGAAGACTTCCTCACCCTGGAAATCGAGTCACCGGACGGCTATGCGTCGTTCGAGCTCGAGGTCGAGGACGTCCGGACCTTCCTGGACGCGTCCACCGAACTGGTGCCGCTCGGCGAAGAGAGCGCGCACTTCGACGTCGACGGGCTGATCGAGGAGATCAGCAACGTCTGACCCCTGAACCTCCCATTCCCGCGGCGAGGAACGAGGGCGGGTTCCGGGCGCGCTGGAGGCGCCCGAAACCCGCCCTTTGCCGTGTCCGGGAACTCAGCTGGTCTTCAGCGTGGCGCCGGTGCCCGAAAGAGCGGCACCGATCGGGAAGAAGTACGTCACGGACGTGTTGCCGCCGGACAGGATGCCCTGCGCGTAGTTGCCGGCGATGAAGCCACCGCCCGAGTCACCGGCCGCCGAGCGGACGTTCGTCGCGGTCATCCCGTTGACCGTGCCTTCGGCGTAGCGGACGCTCTGGTTCTTGGCGCCGATGGTGCCGCAGGTCCAGCCGGTGGTCGAGCCGGCCTTGCAGACCGACGTGCCGGTCGCGGCGTTCGACTGGCCGCGCACCGCGGTGCCGTTGTTCATCTGGGCGACCGGGGTCCAGCTGCTGTTCGTGTTCACCCGCGCGTAGTCGCTGCCCGGGAAGCGGTAGGCGCCCCAGCTGCCGAGCGCGGCGCCGTTGGACCCGGTCAGCCGGCCGGCGCCGGTGAGCGCGGCGCAGTGGCCGGCGGTGACGAAGCCGGTGGTCGTCGAGAACCCGACCGAGCAGCGCGACGACCCGCCGATGTAGTAGGCGTCCCCGCCGCGGATGTTGGCGTAGGTGGTCGGCATCGACGCCGTTTCGCGGATCGCCACCACGGCGGAGTCCACACCGGACTTGGCGAGGAACGCGTCCGCGGCGGGGCGCTGGCCCTGCAGCACGTCCAGGGTGACGCGGTTGGTGGCGTCGTCGACGCCCCAGCCGGTGATCGCGGCGGGTGCGGCCTTGTCGGCGGCGTTCAGCTTGTCCACAGTGGAATTGAGCTGGCGGGCGCTGAACTTCACGACTTCCGGTTCCGCACCGGCCTCACGGATCTTGCCGGCCAGCGCGGCGTTCGTCGTGGTGACGTGCGCCTTGCCCGTGGCGGCGTTGTAGGTCGCGCCACCGAACGCGTCGCCGAGCGCCGCGGTGAGCGACTCGGTGACCTTGTTCGCGACGTCCTCGCTCTTCAGCCGCGCGAGCGCCTGGTCGTGGGTCAGGCCGAGGTCCCGCTGCATGGCGGGCACCATGTCCGGGTTCAGCAGGTCCTGGCCCGACGCGGGGACGGCGGTCGCGGCCAGCGCGCCCGTCGCCATCACCGCGGTGGCAGCGGCACCGAGAAGTCTCGCGATCTTCATGCTTCTCCCAAGTGGTTACAGTGGTTACGCGCGGCTCCACACCGGCCACGCAGTGGTACTCCCCCGGGTGAGCGTCCCCGCAGTGGGCGTTACGGTGCAATCCGGGCGCCCGGCGAATGGGTATACGCATTCACCGAGGGCGAATCCCCTGCTCCGGCCGGACTCAAGCGCCCGGCGTCACCCGGTCGGACAGGTCCGTAAGTAGGGTTTCCGTGAACTACTTTCAGTAGCCGTCGGCGACACTCGAACGCGTGAAGCGACGTTCGAACGTGCGAACGCCCTCGGTTTCGCACGCACGGTGACCCGATCCCCACGGTTCCTGCAGCAAACCGGTGACGGTCGGTAGGCGGACGTGTGACAACAACACCGGCACCGTATTCGGTGAAAGGTTTACGGACGGATCAGCGCTGCTTAGGCTCCGCGCACTGTGTCCTCTGGGGCCGGGCCCCAGACCCGGCCGGGGGCAAGCCCCCTGGACCCCCAGGAGCAACAGTGTGCGCGTCGAGGAGGGTCATATGTGGCTGGCCACCCCCCGCCCCACCTCGGTGTCCGTCCGGTCCGGACCCGCCCGGCTGACCGGCCGCGACACCGAGCTCGACGCCATCGTCGCCGTGCTCCGGAGCCGTCCGGCCGCGGTCCTGATCGAGGGCGAGCCGGGCATGGGCCGGACCCGGCTGCTCGCGGAGATCGGGCGCCGCAAGGAGTTCGACGGCGGCCGGGTGCTCACCGGCGCATGCCAGCCGCTGCGTGAACCGTTTCCCTACGGGCCCGTCCTGGAAGCGCTTCGCGCGGTCGGCGACGCGCCGCTGGGACCGCTCAGCCCGGTCGCCGGCGTGCTCCGGCCGTTGCTGCCGGAACTCGCGGAAGCGCTTCCTCCGCGGCCCGAGCCCCTCGCCGACCCGGTCGCCGAGCGCCATCGGGTGTTCCGCGCGATGCGGGAACTGCTCGCCGCCTGCGGGCCGGCGCTCGTGCTGATCGACGACCTCCAGTGGGCCGACGAGGACACCCGCGACTTCCTGCGGTTCCTCGCCGGCACGATGCCGCCCGAACTGGCGGTGGTCGCCACCCACCGGTCCGCGACCGAGCCGGGGACGGTGCCACGAGGGGCGCCGTTCCGCACCGACCCGGCGGTCCATTCCGCCCGCGTCGCGCTCGGCGCGCTCGACGTCGCGGCGGTGCGCGAGCTGGCCGTCGACCTGCTCGAACTGCCCAGGGTGACCGACGACTTCGCGGCGAAGCTGCACGAGTGCACGGCCGGGATCCCATTCGTGGTCGAGGAAACACTGCGGGCGCTGAAGGAGGCGGCCGATCGGCTCCCGGTCGGCGAGGTCCTCTCCGACCGCCTGCTCGAAAACCTCGAAGTCCCGCTCCCGCTGCGGGAAGCCGTCACCGAACGGCTGGCCGCGCTGCCGGGGCCGGCGGTGCGGCTGGCCGGCGCGGCCGCGGTGCTCGGCGTCGGCGCCGAAGCCGACGTGCTCGGCGAGCTGGCCGGCCTCTCCGGCGACACCCTCCGCACCGCGCTGCTCGACACCCTCTCCGGTGGGGTGCTCGGCGAAGTCGGCGACGGCAAGTACGGCTTCCGGCACCCGCTGGCGCGCAAGGCGGTTTACGACACCGTGAGCGGACCGGAACGCGCTTTGCTGCACGCGCAGGCGATCCGCGTGCTCGCCGCGCAGCCGTCCCCGCCGCTGACGCTGCTGGCCCGGCACTCCCGCGCCGCCGGCCGCGTCGACCAGTGGCGGCACTACGCGGAAGCCGCCGCCGACGAGGCGATCACGCGCGGCGAGACTTCCCGCGCGATCGACCTCCTGCAGTCGGTGCTCGCCGAACCCGGCCCCGCGCAGGCCGACATCGGGCGGGTGGCGGGCAAGCTGAGCCAGGTCGCGCTGCGGGGGTTCCGCCCCGAGGTGCTCGGCACGCTGCAGCGCGTCCTCGAGGAGGTGACGCTGCCGCCATCGGTCCGCGGATCGATCCGGCTGAGCCTCGGCATGCTGCTGGTCCGGACCATCGGCGGCCTCGGCCGCGGCCGGCTGGAGGTCGAGCGCGCGGTCGGCGAGCTGACCGACCGGCCGGACCTCGCCGCCCGCGGGATCACCCTGCTCGCCCAGCCGATCGACGGGCTGACGCCGTTGTCGTGGCACGAATCCTGGCGCGCCCGCGCGGGCGAGGTGTACGAGCGGCTCGACGACCCCGAGCTGCGGCTCGCGCTGACCGCCGACCGCATCGCCGCCGCCTCGCACGTCGGCGACGGCTCGGCGTGGGCGGAGTTCGAAGCGCTGTCGGACACGGTCGGCACCGTCGCCGAGCGCGTCCAGCTGGCCCGGCTGTGGTGCAACCTGGCCGACGGCCAGTCCTGGGCCGGGCACCTCGACCGCGCCGAACGGCTGGTGACCGAGGGCGTCCGGCGCGCGACCGACGCCGGCGCCTTGTACGCGATCGGCCTGATCCAGGGCACGCGTGTCCGGCTGGACTGGGTGCGCGGGCGCTGGACCGGCTTGGCCGAGGCCGCCGAGCAGCTGCGGGACAGCTACCCGGAGCTCGGCCCGATCGTCATGGAGTCCTCGCTGGTGCTCGGCGGCCTCGCGGCCGTGCGCGGGGAGTTCGCCGCCGCGCAACGGCACCTGACCGCGGCGAGCGTGCACGCGCCGGACCGCGGCCCGATCCCCGTGGTGCTTTCGGCCGCCGGGGTGCTGATCTCCGTGCTCCTCGCGACCGACGACGTCGACGGCGCGTGCGCGGCGGCCGACACGGCGGTGGCCGCGGCCGGGCGCAAGGGCGTCTGGATCTGGGCGGCCGCGCTGGTCCCGGCGGCGGCGCAGGCGTACGCACGGGCCGGGCGCTGGCCGGAGGCCGACAACGTGGTCGAGGCCTTCGCGCGCGGTATCGAAGGCCGTGACGCACCGGTGGCCGCGGCCGCGCTCGTGGCCGGCCGCGCGGTGCTGCTCGAAGCGCGCGGCAAGCACCTGGCCGCGGCGACGTTGTACGACGAAGCCGTGTCCGGCTACGCGGCCCTGCCGATGCCGTACCCCGCGACGGCCATGCGCGAACGCGCTTCGATGTGCCGCCTCGCGGCGGGCAACCGTTCGGCCGTCGACGAGCTGACCGCGGCGGCCGAGGCGTACGAGCAGCTCGGGGCGACCCGCGACGCCGGACGCTGCCGTCACCAGCTGCGCGAGCACGGCGCCTGGGCACCATCGCAGCGCGGGCGGCGCGGGTACGGGAGTGAACTGTCACCGCGTGAGCGCGAAGTGGCGCGGATGCTCGCGGAGGGACGGACGAACCGGGAGATCGCGGACGGGCTGTTCCTCTCGCCGCGGACGGTCGAACAGCACGTGGCGAAGGTGCTCCGTAAGCTGGGCGCGCGGTCGCGCACGGACGTGGCCCGCAAGCTCCCCGGCGAAGTGACGACCGCCCCGGCTGGCTAGCGGAGCGTCGCCGTCCTACCTTGAGCGCGTGACTGAAGAGGCACTTCCCGCGTGGCGGCGGCGGACGTCCGGGGAGACTCGCTGGCCCGCGATGGGTGTCGTCGTCGCGACGCTCGTCCTGCAGGTCGCCCTGCCCGATGACATGGCGCTGCACCCGTGGTGGCTGCTGCCCGGCGTCTCCGTGCTGCTCGTCGTCGCCCTGCTGCTGGTCAACCCGGGCCGGATGGCGCAGTTCAGTGCCGTCGAGCGGACCTTCTCGCTGCTCATCGTCGGCCTCGTCACCGTGGTGAATGCCTGGTCGGCGGCGAGTCTCGTCTACTCCATCGCGACCGGGACGATCGGCGCCCGCGCCGGGGCCGTGCTGGTCACCGGCGGGATCGTCTACTGGACGAACGTCGTCGCCTTCTCCCTCTGGTACTGGGAGTTCGACCGCGGTGGCCCGGGCCGGCGGGCCGCGGGCCGGGCCGAGTTCCCCGACCTGCAGTTCCCGCAGATGGCCGACCCGGGCCTGGCGCACCAGGACTGGGAACCGTCCTACCTGGACTACCTCTACTTCTCGTTCACCAACGCGGCGGCCTTCAGCCCCACCGACGTCCTGCCCCTGCGGATCTGGGCGAAGATGACGATGATGCTGCAGGCCGTCGTCTCGTTGGTGCTGGCGGTGATGGTCGTCGCCTGGGCGATCAACAACCTGAAATGACTCAGTGGCGGGTCATCGTGAAGCTCTGGCCGTCGGAGCCGATGGCGCCCGGGCTCCAGGTGTAGCTGCCCTTGTCGTCGGCGTTGAGGCCGGACGGGCTCGTCGAGGCCAGGTTCGTCCCGTTGAACTTGACGCCGGTGAACTTGATGCCGCCGGAGATCGACGGGTACGAGTCGGTCGGCGACTCGATGATCGCCTCCGCCGACGCGTGCTTCGACGTCAGCGACTTGGTGATCGTCTTCGACCAGCCCTTGGTCGTGTCGCTGATGTCGAGCCGGTAGGTGTTCGTCGCGGTGCGCGTCACCGTGGCGGTGATGTGGTCGCCGGCGCTGACCGAGTTCGAGTAGTACACCGGCGCGGCCGGGTACATCTCGTACCAGGCCTGGTAGACCGGGCGGCCGCTGGAGCAGTCGGTGGCCACGCCGGTCTGTTCCACAGTGGACGATCCGTCGCCGTCGATGCCGACCCACGGGGCGAACAGGTCGTTGGTGGACGTGCAGCTCACGGACGGTTCCGTCCAGCTCGCGGTGGCCGTGGTGAAGCTGCCGAAGCTGACGTAACCACCCCAGTTGCCACCCGAGAACTGGTGGCCGTGGAAGTGCTCCCCGAACACAGCGGCGTGTGCGGTACCCGAGACGGCCAGTGAAGCCGCCGCGGCGGCGGCCACCGTGAGGACGCGGACAGGACGCGAAGAAACGAATCCGGACATGCGGAAGACTCCGTTCACCGTGGGGACGGCGGGAAACCGTGTGCCCAAGTGTTGGAGCCGCACCGAAAAGAAGGTAGCTACTTTCGAAGGGTCTTCACATTCCGGGAAATACTCACCATTTGCCGGAATTGAACCGAAAAGACCCGTGAAGGCCTCCGCGGGGGAAAAGAGGCCTTCACGGGTCCATGTCGCCCACCTACCGCCCGGTCAGGTGAGCGGGGCTATTGCTGGGCCTGCGCGTGCGCGGTGTCCACGAACTGGGTCGTGTACGTCTTCGACAGGTCGATCTTGTCCTTCTTCGGCTTGACGTTGCTCGACGACTCACCGAGCACCTTCAGCACGTTCCGGGCCCCGGCGGGATCCATCCGGCCGTCCTTGGTGAACATCGGCAGGCTGTCCTGCAGCGACTTGACGTACAGCGCCTTGTCCCCGCCGGCGAACGACGGCGGCATCATCGCGGCGACCTGTTCCGGTGTGTGCGCCGAAATCCACTTCAGGGTCTCGACGTACGCGTTGGCCAGTTTCTGCACGATGTCCGGATACCGCTTCACGATTTCGCAGCCCATGTACAGCGAGCTCGCCGGGTACAAACCACCCAAAGCGGCCTTCGTACCTTCGACCGTTCGCATGTCGAAGAGCACCTTCGCCTGGCCGGTGTTCGTCAGCTGCGCGATCGTCGGGTCGGTCGTCATCCCGGCGTCGATCGAGCCCTGGTTCATCGCCGAGATGAACGTCTGCCCGGCGCCGACCTTCACCGGCGTGTACTCCTTCGAGCTGACGCCACCGCGCGCGGCCAGCGCCTTGGTCAGGAAGTCCGTCGACGAACCCAGCGACGTGACACCGAGGTTGCGGCCCTTGAAGTCGGCGCCCGACTTGATGTCGCCCGCCTTCTTGGTCGCGACCATCTCGGCCTCACCCGGCACGTTCGCGAACTGCACGACGCTCTCGATGCACTGTTCCTTGGCCTGCAGGTCGATCGTGTGGTCGTAGAACCCCACGACCGCCTGCACCTCGCCGGCCAGCAGCGACGTCTCGGCGTTCGCGCCGGACGGCTGGTCGAAGAGCTCGACGTCCAAGCCCTGCTTCTTGTACGCGCCGATCTGCTGGGCCAGCTGCCCCGGCAGGTAGATCACCTTCGACAGGCCGCCGACCATGATCTTGATGTGCGGCTGCCCGGTGGTGCCGAGCGAGATCTCCCGCGAGTCGCGGCAGGCGGTGAGCCCGGCCGCGGCGACGGCGACCGCGGCCACCACGCCGACTGTCCTTCTGAGACGCATGTCAGACCGCCTTGATCGCGGCTTCGGAGGCGGACGGCGGGCGCCACCGCAGCAGCCTGCCCTCCAGCGTGCTGATCCCCCACTCGGCCAGCAGCGCGACGACGGTGATGATCAGCATGCCGGCGTACACGCCCGCGGTGTCGAAGGTGCCCTGCGCGTTGGCGATCAGGAAGCCCATCCCGGCCTTCGCGCCGGTGTACTCGCCGACCACCGCGCCGATCAGCGCGAAGCCGAACGCCACGTGCAGCGACGACAGGATCCACGACGTCGCGCTGGGCAGCACGATCGACTTCAGCACCTGGCCGCGGGTCGCGCCGAGGATGCGGGCGTTGTCGATCAGGTTGCGGTCGACCTCGCGGGCGCCGGTGAAGGCGTTGAAGAACACCGCGAAGAACACGAGCACGACGACGGTCGCGACCTTCGAGGACAGCCCGAGCCCGAACCAGATGACGAACAGCGCGGCGAGCACGATGCGCGGCAACGCGTTGGCGGCCTTGATGAACGGCGCCAGCACCTGCGCGAGGTACGAGCTGCGGCCGAGGACCACGCCGAACACCACGCCGAAGATGGCACCGATGACGAAGCCGATCGCGGCCTCTTCGACGGTCACCAGGATCTGGTACCAGATCGAGCCGAAGTCGGTGCCGGCGCTGAACCACTCGACCAGCCGTTCCCAGATCTTCGACGGCTTCGAGTAGAAGAACGGGTCGATCCAGTACGTGGCGGTCAGCTCCCAGCTGCCCAGCCAGACGACGACGATCGCCAGGCGCAGCAGCCAGATGTTGCGCTTGCGCTTGGCGGAAGCCTGCTTCGCGCGGGCCAGGATGTCCTGCTCGGTCTCGAGGACCGGAAGTGGCGCGGACGGCGCCGCGGGGGTCTCAAGCGACATTGCTCGCTCCCTTCTCACGGGCCTTGTCGACCTCGCTGCGCAGTGATTCCCAGATGTCGGCGTAGAGCTTGCGGAACTCCTCGGTGAGCCGCAGGTCCTCCACCTTCCGCGGCCGCTCGAGCGGGATCTCGAAGACGTCCTTCACCGTGGCCGGCGACGACGTCAGCACGACGACCTTGTCCGCCAGCGCGATGGCCTCGTCGAGGTCGTGCGTCACGAAGATCACCGCGGCCCCCGAACCCGACCACAGCCGCAGCAGCTCGTCCTGCATCAGCGCCCGCGTCTGGACGTCCAGCGCCGAGAACGGCTCGTCCATCAGCAGGATCTTCGGCTTGGTGACGAGCGTCTGGGCCAGCGCGACGCGCTTGCGCATGCCGCCGGAGAGCTGGTGCGGGTAGTACTTCTCGAACCCGGCGAGCCCGACGCGGGCGATCCAGTCGACGGCCTGCGCGCGGGCTTCCGCCTTCGACACCCCGCGGAAGCGCGGGCCGGAAGCGACGTTCTCCAGCACCGAACGCCACGGCATCACCGCGTCCGTCTGGAACATGTAGCCGACGCCGTCCGGGATCGACTTCACGTCCTCACCGTTCACCCGGACCCGGCCGGCGGACGGCGGCTGCAGGCCGGAGACCAGCGAGAGGGTCGTCGACTTGCCGCAGCCGGTGGGGCCGACGACCGCGACGAACTCGCCGGGCTGGACGGTCATGGTCAGATCGCGGACGGCCGTGTGCACGGACCCGGACCCGCTCGGGAACCGTTTGGTGGCTCCGGTGAGTTCGATCAGAGGGGGGACCATCGGGGGTGACTCCTTCGTCACGTGGTGGGGCTCACGTTGGGAAGGGACGTTAAGTAGCTGTGGCGCCCAGGTGAAGCTTGTCGACGTTCTCCGCGCGAGCAGTGCGTTCTGAATGTTTTGCTCATTTAGCGCACTGCCGTGACCTGGGGGTATGGTCCCCGCCATGCCAAAGTGGGCGCTCTTCCCGCGGATGCGGTTCAGCAGGCAGGTGCTGCTGCTGCAGATCGGCGTGGTCGCCTTGGTCGTGGGGCTGGGGGTAGCCCTGGTCAGCGTCCTCCTGCGCACCTTTCTCAACGAGCAGTACGGGCAGCGGGCGCTGGCCATCGCGAAGTCGGTGGCGGCGGACCCGGTCGTGGTGGCGAAAGCGGACGCGAAGGTGCCGGGCGGCGCGCTCGAAGACCGGGCGCTGGCGGTGACCGCGACCACCGGCGCGCTCTTCGTGGTGATCACCGATGACCAGGGAATCCGGCTCGCCCACCCGACGGCGAGCGAAATCGGCAAGCGGGTGAGTACGTCGGCGGAACGGGCGCTCGCCGGGTTCGACGAGATCAGCGCTGTGGAAAGTGGCACGCTGGGGCTGTCGGTCCGCAGCAAGACACCGATCTGGACGCCGGACCACCGCAGGGTGGTCGGCGAGGTCAGCGTCGGCTTCGACGTGGCCAAGCCGATCAGTGCGTTCTACGGCCTGCTGACCATCACGCTGCTGTTCGCGGGCGGCGCGCTGCTGCTCGGCGCGGGGGCGTCGGCGCTGCTGAACCGGCGGCTGCGGCGCGTCACGCACGGCCTCGAGCCACACGAACTGACCGAACTGCTCTACGAACGCGAAGCCGTGCTGCACGGGATCGGCGAAGGCGTGCTCGCCGTGGACCAGAACAACCGCGTCTCGGTGCGCAACGACGAAGCCGAACGCCTGCTCGGCACCGAACTCCCGATCGGCGCGGCGATGTCCGAACTCCGGCTCAGCCCGCGGCTGCACAAGGCCGTTGCCGAAGGGCGCCCGGTCGACAACCTCCTCGCGGTCGCCGGGAACCGGGTGCTGGTGATCAATTCCCGCGCCGTGCGGCTGGACGACCGCCCGATCGGCACCGTGCTCACCTTCCGCGACCGCACCGACCTCGACACGCTCACCCGGGAGCTCGACGGCATCCGCGCGCTCTCCGACGGCCTGCGCGCCCAGCGGCACGAGTTCGCCAACCGGCTGCACACGCTCTACGGGCTGCTCCAGCTCGGCCACCACACCGAAGCCGTCGAGTACCTGCAGACGCTGACGGACTCGTCGTCGGCGCGGCCGAGCGAGCTGGGCGACGCCGTCGCCGACCCGTACCTGCAGGCGCTGCTCGTCGCGAAAACCGAGCAGGCGCAGGAAAAGGGCCTTGCCCTCAAGCTCGCCGAAGACACCTGGGTGCCCACGACGGTGACCGACCCGATCGCCGCGAACACCGTGATCGGCAACCTCGTCGACAACGCCCTGCACGCCGCGCGGATGGGCCCGCGGCGGCCGGCGACCGTCGAAATCGGGCTGCTCGCCGAAAGCGGCACGCTGCATGTGTCCGTTGTGGACAGTGGCCCTGGCGTGCCCGCGGACCTGCGGCGGCGGTTGTTCGACGAAGGCGTCTCGACGAAGATCGCCCCCGGGCACGGGCTCGGCCTCGCGCTCGCCCGGCAGGCCGCCCGCGCCCGCGGCGGCGACGTCTGGCTGGCCGACCCCGGCGAAGGCGAGACCGGCGCCCTGTTCGTCGCCAAACTGCCCGGAATGCTGACGGAGGACGGATGATCCGCACGCTGATCGTCGACGACGACTTCCGGGTCGCCGGGGTGCACGCCGGCTTCGTCGAGGAGGTCGAGGGCTTCGCGGTCGTCGGCACCGCGCACACCGCCGCCGAGGCGCGCGCCCGCGTCCGGGAACTCGCGCCGGACCTGATCCTGCTCGACGTCTACCTGCCCGACGAGTCCGGCCTCGCGGTGCTGCCGGAGCTGCAGACGGACACGATCGTGCTGTCCGCGGCGACCGACAGCGCGTCGGTGGCCGCGGCGATCCGGGCCGGCGCGCTGAACTACCTGATCAAGCCGTTCACCACCCGCCAGCTCGCGGAGCGGCTGACGTCGTACGCGCGGTTCCGCGGCCTGCTCGCCGAAGACCGGGCGCTGGCCCAGGACGACGTCGACCGCGCGTACCGCGTGCTGCACGACCAGGACCGCACGACCGCGCCGAAGGGCCAGTCGACGGCGACCTCCCGGCTCGTCTCGGAGCAGCTGCGGCGCGCCGGGCGGCCGCTTTCGGCCGCGGAGGTCGCGGGCGAGCTGGGCATGGCGCGAGCGACGGCGCAGCGGTACCTCACCGCGCTGGCGGAGTCGGGGACGGTCCAGATGCGGCTGCGCTACGGCGCCACCGGGCGCCCCGAGCACGAATACCGCTGGTCAGAGGCCTGACTCAGCGACCGCCGTAGCGCCGCGCCATGCTCTCGGCGACGTCGACCCACGCCTGGATCGGGTTGCTCGCCGGCGGCGGGGTGGCCGACGACGGCAGGTCGACCCGCGCCTCGGCTTCCTCGTCCGGCACCGGCTTCTTCGGCTGCGGTTTCGCCTGCGCCTGCGCCTGCTTCGGCGCCGGCTTCGCGGGCACCGGCACGTACACGGTCTCCGGGGCGGGCGTGACGACGACCGGCGCCGGCGGTGCCGGGGAGGCCGGGGAGGCCGGGGGTTCCGGCGCGGGTGCCGCGGCCACCGCCGGGCGCGCGTCGAGCTGGGCGACGTCCCGTTCCGGCGCCGGGGCGAACAGGCCGCCGGTGAAGAGGCCGCCGCCGAGCCAGCCGGCCGCGACGAGCAGCACCGCGGCCCCACCGCCGAGCCAGGTGCGGGCGCGGCGCCGGATCACCACCGACTTCTCGCGCAGGTCCTGGTCGCACACCGGCGGCCGGGTGTAGATCGGCTCCACCCGGGTCACCTCGTCGTCGGTGCGGCGGCGCCGGGGCAGGCTCGCCGCGACGATGCCGGTGCGATCCAGCAGTTCCACCGCGGCGCGGTCGCTGGACGGACGGGTCGCACTGCGCGGTGCGGTGCGAAGCATCGGGGACCTCCGGGACGGGGCTGGCGGACCCCCAGCATTCTGGACCGTTTCGGACGGTTCTGTCAGAAACGCAACTCCATTGAGTGACAGCGCGACTTAGCTGTGCTTCAGCCCCAGCCGGGCGAGTGCCGCCAACGGCCGCTGGTAGGCCGAGCCGAGCACGCGCGGAACGGCGTCGATGAAGTACGCGTCCGGTCCGATGAGGATCCGCGCCGACTTCCGCTCGATCCCGCGCAGGATCGTCTGCGCCGCCTTCTCCGGTGTCGTGCGGGCGATCCGCTCGAAGCCCTGCGCGGCCTTCTCCTGGTCGTCGGCGGCACTGCGGGAGTTGCGCACGATGTTGGTCTTGATCCCGCCCGGGTGCACGCAGCTCACCGCGACCGGGTGCCGGGCGATCAGCATTTCCTCGCGCAGCGCTTCGGTGAATCCGCGAACCGCGAACTTCGCCGCGTTGTAGGCGCTCTGCGTCGGCACGCCGACGAAGCCGAACACGCTGGAAATGTTGACGACGTGCCCGTCGCCGGAAGCGATCAGGTGCGGCAGGAACGCCTTGGTGCCGTTCACGACACCGCCGAGGTTGATGCCCATCAGCCAGTCGTAGTCCTCGAACGTCATTTCCTCGACGGTCGCGCCGAGCGCCACGCCCGCGTTGTTCACGACGACGTTGACTGCCCCGAACTCGTCGGCGACGTCGTCGGCGTGCGCGAGCACCGCACTGCGGTCGGCGACGTCCAAGGTGTACGCGCGGGCGTTGCCGCCGGCGAGCTCGGCCGTCTCCTCGGCGTTCGCGGTGACGACGTCGGACAGCGCGACCCGGGCCCCGCGGCGGGCGAACTCGCACGCGAGCGCGCGGCCGATGCCCGAGCCGGCTCCGGTGACCACCACGACCTTGTCCGCGAACTGCTTCATCGGCTCTCCCGACCGTCCGTGATCCCCACCGGGGCTACTCCCGAGTAGCCGATGCTAGCGGCTGTGAGCTTGCTGTGGGTGCGCTGATTGTGCCGGTGCGTCGTCCTATGGTGGTCTCGTCGACAGCACCGACGACTGGCGAGACGAGGAGGCGATGACCGTGCGGCGGCCGGCCGTCCTGCTCACCCTCGCCGCGATCGTGCTGCTCGGCGTGACCTTCGTCGTGGTCGTCGCCGCCCGGCCGGCGCAGCTCGCGGACGCGACGACACCGGAACTCGCCACGGTCGAGGCGGCCCCGGCGACCGACCTGCCCGCGGTGTCGAGTCCCGCGGTCGGCCCGCTGTTCGCCGAAGGGGGCCACTTCTGCACGGCCAGTGTCGTGCACAGCGAGCGGGGTGACGTGCTGCTGACCGCGGCCCACTGCATCCACAACGGCGAGGGCGGCGGCTACCTCAGCGGCGTCACCTTCGCGCCCGGCTACCACGACGGGGTCGCGCCGTTCGGCTACTGGACGGTGTCCGACGAGCTCGTCGCGCCGGGCTGGACCGCGTCCTCGGACCCGGACCTCGACGTCGGCTTCGCCACCGCGCACCAGGCGGGCACCACGAAGTCCCTGGAAAGCCTGGTCGGCGCGAACCTGCTGGCCACCGGCACCGCGTTCGAGCAGGCCATCACGCTCACCGGCTACCCGGACGACTCCGAGGTCCCCGCGGTCTGCCGGAACACCACCGCCAAGCAGGACACCTACCAGCTGCGGGTGGACTGCGCGGGCTTCCCGACCGGGACCAGCGGCGGCCCGTGGGTCGCCGGGCTGAACCCGGAAACCCGGCTCGGCACGGTCATCGGCGTCATCGGCGGCTTCGAGTTGGGCGGCGACGACGCCGACACCTCGTACTCGAGCTACTTCGACACCGACGTCCTCGCGCTCTACCGGCAGACGACCGCCCGCACCTGAGGCGGCATGATGCGGGGCATGAGCGAGCCCGTCGACGTACCCATCACCGGAGAGCCGATCCGGCTCGGCCAGTTCCTCAAGCTGGCCGGCCTCGCCGAGGACGGCTCCCACGCCAAGGACCTGATCGACGCCGAAGAGGTCACGGTCAACGGCGAGGTCGAGACCCGCCGCGGCCGCCAGCTGACCGACGGCGACGTCGTGGCGGTGGGCCCCGACCGCGGCAAGGTCATCCTGGTCCGCTAACCGACGCTGGTCAGCGGCGGCAACCCGAGCGACCGGGCGAGGGCGTCGAGTTCGCGGCGCACCGGCCCGGCCAGTGGCACGCCCAGCGCCCGGCACTGCTCGAGGTGCTGGGCCTCGCGCCAGCCGGGGTAGCGGATCGGTGCGCCGCCGTCCCAGCCGAGCATGCTGCCGAACAGCGCGCTCGCCGCGCGGTAGAAGCCGTCGGCGCTGCGCAGGGTCGTCGGCGCGATCGCCAGCACCAGCAGGCCGGTGTCGTGCTCGTGGTCGGCGACGCCGGAGAGCACCCCGGCGAGGACCTCGACCAGCAGGGTCAGCCCGGCCGCTTCCGGACCGGGGCGGTCCATGTCGAAGACGAACTCGGGGTACGCGCCGCCCGGCGCGGCCATGCCCAGCGGGTTCATCGGCTGGCCGGGCTCCCCGCCGGCGGCCAGCACCAGCCCGATCATGGCGTGCGGCAGCGCCCGCGCGGCGTGGTGCCCGGCCCGGCCGAACGGCCCGATGCCGCGCAGCGAGACGAGCCCGACGCCGAAGCGGCCGGCCCGGGTCACCGCCCGGTCCATCGCATCGCCGACGGCCCAGAGCCCGAGCGCGCGGCGGTAGTCGATCAGCGCGGCGGCCCCGCGGTCGGCGATCATCAGCGGCTCGGCGTGCGGCACGACGAGCCCGTTCTTCAGCAGCGGCAGGTGCACACGGGTCAGGTCGGCGACCCCGGTCTCCGGCGAGCCGGTGAGATCGCCGTGGCAAAGAGCTTCGGCAGCGATGCGGGCGCGCGCTTCGGGGAGACCGTGCGCGGCGAAGACGTGTGCCACGAGGGTGACCAGTTCATCGGCCCGCACGCGGGGCCAGGCCTGTTCCGGGATGGGGGTTTCCGGGAGTTCTTCTTCGAGGATGCCGGGTTCGGGGCGGGCGGAGCGGAACGGGCGCGGTCTGAGGGGCACTTCCCCGACCTTGCCCAGCGCCGGTTCGGGCGTCAACGAAGCCGGGCCCGGCCTACCCGACCGTGTGATCGATGCCCGCGAAAGCCGTACCCTGGGCGGCATGTGCCGAAACATCACCACCCTGCGTGGGCTCCAGCCGGCCGCGACGGGCGAGGAGATCGAGGCCGCGGCCCGCCAGTACGTCCGCAAGGTCACCGGCGTGCAGTCGCTGTCGGACGCCACGCGCGAGCCGTTCGAGGCGGCGGTCGCCGAAATCACCGAAATCACCACCCGGCTGCTGGAGCAGCTGCCCGAGCGCCGCCAGCCGCCGTCGACCGTGCCGCCGCTGCGCCGCCCCGAGGTGCAGGCGCGGATCGCCGCCAAGGCCCTGCGCCAGCCCTGAGTCAGCGCACGCGCTGCGCGTAGCCCTGCTCGCCGGTGTGGTCGACGCCGTCGTCCTTCGCCAGGCTGTAGAGCCGGATTTCGGTGCCGTCGGGGTCGTGGAAGCGGACCATCCAGCCGGTGGTGGCTTCGAACAGCGGCGGGTGCTCGACGCCGAGCTCGTCCAGCCGCGCGATCCACGCGTCGGCGGCCGCGCGGTCGGCGATCGAGAAGCAGACCGGGTCGAACCCGGCGAGCCCCGCGGCGGCCGTCTCCTGCACGCGCAACGCCACCGGCACGCCGTCGATCGCCCCGGCGACCCCGCGCACGACGCCGTCGTCGTCCGGGAACTCGTGAGTGACCTCGAGCCCCAGCACGCGCTCGTACCACGCCCGGCTGCGCCCCAGGTCGCGCACGGGGAACTTGACGTGGTGGATGCCCTCGATCTTCGCGGTCATCTCCGCCCTCTCGCCTCGCCGACCTGGAGGGTAAACCCGGCGGCCGGGAATTGTCGGACCTCGTCGCTAGGCTGCCCGCATGGGCGGACAAGCTTTGGTTTTGGGTGGCGGCGGGGTCGCCGGAATCGCGTGGACGACGGGGTTGCTGGTGGGTCTGGCCGAACACGGCCAGGACCTGACGGGCGCGGACCTGCTCGTCGGGACGTCGGCGGGGTCGGTCGTGGCGGCGCAGGTGGCGAGCGGCCTGCCGCTCGCCGAGCTGTACGCGCGCCAGGCCGATCCGGCGCACCAGACGCGGGAGATCCCGGCGGAAATCGACTTCGAGAAGTTCGCCGCCGACTTCGGCGGCGCGGTCACCGGCGCGAGCGACCCGGCCGAGGTGCGGCGGGCCGTGGGGCGGCTGGCGCTGGCCGCCGAAACGGTGTCCGAAGCGGACCGCCGCGAGGTGATCGCCGCGCGGCTGCCGGTGCACGAGTGGCCGGCGCAGCACCTGGTGATCGTGGCGGTCGACGCGGAGACCGGCGAACCGCGGCGCTTCGACCGCACGTCCGGCGTCTCGCTGGTCGACGCGGTGGCGGCGAGCTGCGCGGTCCCCGGCGTCTGGCCGGCGGTGACCATCGACGGCCGCCGGTACGTCGACGGCGGCGTCCGCTCGGCCGAGAACGCCGACTACGCGACCGGCTTCACCCGCGTGACGGTGGTTTCGCCGCTGGGAGTGGACGCCCCGCTGCCGATGGAGAAGCCGCTGCCCGCCGTGCTGGACGACCTGCGCGCGGCGGGCGCGGAGGTCACGCTGATCACGCCGGACGAAGCAGCGAAGGCAGCGGTCGGCGCCAACCCGCTGGACCCGGCCACGCGCACGCCGGCCGCCGAAGCGGGCCGCGCGCAGGGCGCGGCCCGCGAGCTGACCTGGAGCTAGCGGGGCCCCGGTTGCCCCGAAGTGCGTCGGCTACCCTCGTGGGCAGGGGTAGCGTGTCCGAGCGGCCGAAGGAACATGTCTTGAAAACATGCGAGGGGGCAACCTCTCCGTGGGTTCGAATCCCACCGCTACCGCACTGAGAACCCGGGCGCCCGGCGCGCCCGGGTTCAGCCTTCCTCCTCCAGCAGGTGCCGCCGCACGCGCTCGAACGCGGCGGCGATCGTCGCCTGCTCCTCGGGGCTCAGCAGGTCGATGAGGTGCTCGCGCACGCCTTCGACGTGCGTCGGCGCCGCCTTCTCCAGCAGCGCCTCGCCCTCATCGGTCAGCTCGGTGATGACCCCGCGCTTGTCCTCCGGGTCACGGGCCCGCCGGACCATGCCCGCGTCCTCCAGCCGGCCGACCTGGTGCGAAAGCTTGCTCTTCGTCGACCCCATGTAGACCGCCAGCTCCGACATCCGCATCCGGTGCTCGGGCTGGAACTGCAGGCAGACGAGCACCTCGTAGTCGGTCAGCGACACCTCGTGGCGATCGGACAGTTCGCGGTGCAGCCGCTGCCGCAGCAGGAGGGTCGCCACGATGTAGGAGCGCCACGCCGCCATCTCGGCCTCGTTCAACCACCGCACAGCACGCTCCTCGGTCATAAGGCAGCGTAGAACGTTGATCAAGGGACCGCGCGGTCCGAGTCCGATCCGTCTGCCGGTGAAAATACCGTTGCAACATCGCCCGAAGGTGGGGTTACGAAAAGGTTGAGACTCGGCGGGGAAAGGCGCATTCTGCTTGTCGGCGGACGGTCGGCCAGGGTAAGCGGCGCGGCGACGGCGACGTGCCGGCCCGGCTCCACCGCCAGGAGAGGTCAGGTGGTTGTGTGACGGGTGATCCTCGCGGTTGACCGCCCGCTGCGTCCCCGCGACCGGAACGGACACCTACCGGTTCGGCCGCGATTGTGAACAGCCAGAGCGGGCTTCCATGCGCATCACGCATACGGCGTCGGTCGGGCCTGGTTCCGGTCGCGGCCTCGGAAGCCGTGACGACAGCGCCTGAACGCCGGCCCCGGAAGCGGCCGACCGCTCGACCAAAGACATACCTCGGTACCAGCCTGGGTGCGCCCGTCAGCGCGACGGCCGCACCCAGGCTCGTTACGATCCGAAGGTGAGATTCGACGACGACGCCGGCCTGGACGCTTCCGAAGTCCAGGACCTGCGTGGAAGCGGTGGAGGCGGCGGCGGGATCGGCGGCCGCGTGGCGCTCGGCGGCGGTGGACTCGGCGTCGTCGGGCTGATCATCTACTTCGTGTTGTCCCAGCTCGGCGGGGTCAGCGTGCCGAGCGGAAGCGGTCTGGGCGGTGGTCTCGGCAGCGTCGGGTCCGGCCAGCAGGTCGACAACTCCAAGCTCCAGAGCGAGTGCAAGAAGGGCGCGGACGCCAACAAGAACCACGACTGCGCCATCGTCGCGATCGTCAACTCCGTCCAGGACTACTGGGCGCAGCAGTTCGCTCGCTCCGGCTCGACGTACCAGAAGGCGCCGACGAAGTTCTTCAACGGCGGCGTGGGCACCGGCTGCGGCAGCGCCACCTCCGACACCGGCCCGTTCTACTGCCCGGCCGACTCCGACGTCTACATCGACCTCTCCTTCTTCGACGAGCTGAAGACCCGCTTCGGCGCGCAGGGCGGCCTCTTCACCGAGGCGTACGTGCTCGCCCACGAGTACGGCCACCACGTGCAGAACCTGCTCGGCACCTCGAAGAAGGGCACCGGCAGCGGCCCGACGTCCGGTTCGGTCCGCCTGGAGCTGCAGGCCGACTGCTACGCCGGCGTCTGGGCCAACCACGCCTCGACGACGCCGACCGAGAGCGGCAAGCCGCTGATCACCGACGTCACCCAGGACGACGTCAACTCCGCGCTGGACACCGCGTCCCGCATCGGCGACGACTACATCCAGGAGAACCTCGGCGGCGGCC
Source organism: Amycolatopsis sp. NPDC058278 (assembly GCF_042881395.1). NCBI lineage: Bacteria > Bacillati > Actinomycetota > Actinomycetes > Pseudonocardiales > Pseudonocardiaceae > Amycolatopsis > Amycolatopsis sp. NPDC058278. The sequence goes on from NZ_JBHVXZ010000095.1 coordinate 27,020, forward strand.
AGGTCGACCGGTCGAAGTTCACCCACGGCACGTCGGCGCAGCGCAAGAAGTGGTTCACCACCGGTTTCCAGACCGGCGAACCGGCCCGCTGCGACACCTTCGGCACGAACAACCTGGGCTAGCGGAACGACGACGAAGGGGCCGTCCCGCAGCCGGGACGGCCCCTTCGGTCTGTCGTCAGGCAGTCAGCGCGTGCGGGTCACCGGCCACGGCGCGGGCGGAGAAGTTCCGCTGCGCACCGCGTTCGGCGGCCTTCTGCTTGGCCGCCTTGGCCTTGCCCGGCTGGACGCCGTTGACGCTCTCGGTGCTCGTCGCGTAGACGCCGAGGGCCCAGGCGACGCCGTCGGCGTTGCGGTCCAGCGCGACCCGGTCGATGTTGCCCAGGTTGTCGCAGGCCTGGTGGTAGCACGGGTCGAACGCGACGCCGGCCGTGCCGCCCCACTTCGCCGCCTGCGCCGGGGTCTTCAGCCCCTCGGCGCCGGTGTCCAGGCCGCCCGCCGGGATGCCGACGGCGATGAACTCGCCGTAGTCCGAGCGGCCGGTGAAGTCGGTGCCCTCGAGGGGCACGCCCCGCGCGGCCTGCATGAAGTCGACGAAGGTCTTCTCGATCTGCGCCGAGCCGTACGGGCCCGCGCCCGCGCCGACGCCGTCGGAGTTGTCCCCGTCGTAGGCGAAGTAGCCGGCGTTCGGCGAGCCGATCATGTCGAAGTTGAGGTACAGCGCGATGTCGAGCTGCTGCTCGAAGGTCAGCTGGTCGACGTAGTAGGTGGAGCCGATCAGGCCGAACTCCTCCGCGCTCCAGAAGCCGAAGCGCACGGCGTTGTTGACCTTCGGGCTGCTCCCCAGCTGCAGCGCGGTCTCGAGCAGGGTCGCCGAGCCGGAACCGTTGTCGTTGATGCCCGGGCCGGCCGGGACGCTGTCGAGGTGCGACCCCAGCATCACGACGTTGTCCTTGCGCCCGGTCTTGGTCTCGGCGATGACGTTGTAGCTGGTCCGCGCCTCCTGGAAGGCCCGCAGCTCCAGCGTCACGTTCTGCCCGCCGAGCGTGGCCAGCTGCGCCCCCGCGGCCGCCGTCACGCCCCCGGTGGGGATCTTCGCGTTCTTCGGGCCCCCGAGCGTCCCGTTCAGGTCGCCGTCGGTGTTGTTGTAGACGATCGCGCCGATCGCGCCCGCGGCCGCGGCCGTCTGCTGCTTCTGCGCGAACGAGCAGCCGCCGCGCTTGATCAGGGCGATCTTGCCCGCGACGTCCGCGGTGTAGTCGGTGGCTTCGCAGCCGCTGGTGTCGTCGACGGCGACCACGGCGAGCGGCGCGGTGATGCCGCCGACCGGCGTCGACGTCGTGTACTCCATGGCGATGATCGGGACGTTCGCGCCGCCCGCGGTCAGCTTCTCGGCGAGGGTCTCCGAGTAGGTGAACGGGAACTCCTGGCGGGTGATCTGGAACCCGGCCGCCTGGAGCTTGGTCGCGATGTACTCGGCGGACTTCGCGTGCCCCTCGGTGCTCGCCGCCCGCGTGCCGCCGTTGGTGTCGGCGATGCGCTGGAGGGCGATCAGGTGCCGGTTGACGCCGTTGGCGTCGACCTTCTTGACGAGCTGCTTCGCCAGGGCCGGCCCGTCGGGAAGGGTGTCCGCGGCGGCGGCCGGGGTCAGGCCGAGCACCAGCGTCGCGCCGGCGGCCAAAGCAAGCGGCGGAAGAAACTTCGTTCTAAAGGGTGACATGGTTGCTCACCTTTGTTCGATTTGTGAGGTCCGTCAATGCGCCTTTCGGCGGGAACTTTGACCGCGGTATACAGTCGACACATGTACGCGATCACCATCCGTGAACCAGGTGACCCGGACGTTCTCGAGTGGGCGGAGGTCGCGGATCCGCGTCCCGGCCCCGGCGAGGTGCTGCTGGAGGCCGCGGCGAGCGCGGTGAACCGCGCGGATCTGCTGCAGCGCCAGGGCCACTACCCGCCGCCTCCCGGCGCGAGCGAAACCCTCGGCCTCGAGTGCTCCGGCACGATCGCGGAACTCGGCGAAGGTGTGGAAGACACAGCGGGCTGGGCAGTCGGCGACGAGGTCTGCGCCCTGCTCTCCGGTGGCGGTTACGCGGAGAAGGTCGTCGTCCCGGCGGGGCAGCTGCTGCCGGTGCCGGGCGAGATCGACCTGCTCACCGCGGCCGCGTTGCCCGAGGTGGCCTGCACGGTGTGGGCGAACGTCGTGATGCACGCGAAGCTCACCGAAGGCGAGGTGCTGCTGGTCCACGGCGGCGCCGGCGGCATCGGCACGCACGCCATCCAGGTCGGCAAGGCGCTCGGCGCCACCGTCGCCGTCACCGCGGGCTCGCCGGAGCGGCTCGAAAGCTGCCGCCAGCTCGGCGCCGACATCACGATCAACTACAAGGACCAGGACTTCGTCGAGGTCCTCAAGAAGGAAACGGGTGGCGCGAACGTCATCCTCGACAACATGGGCGCGTCCTACCTTGGCCGCAACGTCGACGCGCTGCAGCAGGACGGGCGGCTGGTCATCATCGGCATGCAGGGCGGCGTGAAGGGCGAGCTGAACGTCGGCGCGCTGCTGGGGAAGCGGGCTTCGGTGTTCGCCGCGGGCCTGCGGTTCCGGCCGCTCGACCAGAAGGCGGCGATCGTCGCCGACGTCCGCGAGCGCCTGTGGCCACTGGTCGCCGAGGGTCTCGTCAAGCCGATCGTCGGCCAGGTCGTGCCCATGGCCGAAGCCGCGACCGCACACCGGATCCTCGAAGAGGGCAGTGTCTTCGGCAAGGTGCTGCTGGCGGCGAAGTCCTGACTGCGTCAGCTGCGTCAGCTGCGTCAGCGTAGTTCATCGAGGACCCGCACGAGCTGGTTGATCTCGAAGACGTTGGAGTAGTGGGCGAGCCCGATCCGCACGGCGCCGCCCACTTCTCCGACGCCGAGTGACGCGAAGACGCCGCTCGTGTCGTCGTCGGCGAAGGCGCACAAGCCCTGCTTCGCCAGGTACTCGGCGACCTCGGGCGACTTCTTGCCGGCGACGGCGAAGGCGAGCGCGGGGATCCGGCGCATGGCGTTGCCGATGACCATGATGTGCCGCAGCGACAGCAGTTCCGTGGACAGCTGCGCGAGCAGCCCGGCGTGGTAGGACTTCGCCGACCCGAGCGAGGTGACCAGGCGCTCGCGCCGTGAGCCGGTGGCGGCGTCGTCGAGGCCGGAGAGGTAGTCGATCGACGCGATCAGCCCGGCCAGCAGCGGGTAGGCGTGCGGGCCGAGCTCCAGCCGGGCGGCACCGCGGGCCATCGGGTCGAGCGAAGCCGACGGGATCCGCTCGATCAGCTCGGGGTCGCGGAAGACCAGCGCGCCCACCGACGGGCCGCCCCAGGCCTGCGCGGACACGACCATGACGTCGGCGCCGAGCGCGTTGATGTCGAGGGGCAGGAACGGCGCGGCGTAGGTGGCGTCGACGACGACGAGCGCGCCGACCCGCTTGGCGAACTCGATGATCGTCGGCACGTCCGGCCGGGTGCCGACGGAACCGGACGCGAGCGTGACGGCGACGGCCTTGGTGCGCGCCGACACGAGCTGCTCGTACTGCCACGCCGGCAGCTCGCAGGTCTCGATGTCGATCTCACCCCAGCGCACGACGGCACCGACGCGCTTGGCGGCGCGCTGCCAGGGAGCGAGGTTCGCCTGCTCGTCGAGCCTCGAGACGACGAGTTCGTCGCCGATGGTCCAGCGCTCGGCGAGCGCGTCGACGAGCCGGCGCAGCATCACCGGCGCGCTCGGCCCGAGCACGACGGCAGCAGGGTCGGCCCCGACCAGGTCGGCCACGGCCCGGCGGGCCGCGGTCACGATGCTTTCCGCGCGTTGTGAGGCCGGAAACGCTCCGCCCGGCCCGGACACCGGGGCGCGCATCGCCGTGGAAACGGCCGAAGCGACCTGTTCCGGGACCAGCATTCCGGCGGCGCCGTCGAAGTGAATCCAGCCGTCACCCAGCGCGGGAAAGAGCCCACGGATACGAGCGACGTCGAACGCCATGGGGACACCGTACGGACGTGCGGTTTCGCCGTGCGTCCGGGGTTGGGTGGAGAGCCACCGGGAACCCCCGGAGCCGCTACGCTCGGAGACGGACACGCCGCGGGTGTCGCGGAGCGTGTCGAACGCAAGCCAGGATGGAGCACATGACCGAGCCGAACTTCACAGCGGGTGACCCGGGCCAGGAATCTTCACCCCACGTGGTGGTCGTCGGACCGGACGGCACGCCGGTGGGCGCCACCCAGCTGCCCTCCCCCGGCGCCGACGGAGAGCACCCCGAGTCGGTGGGTGACCTCGTCGAGGAGCCGGCGAAGGTGATGCGCATCGGCACGATGATCAAGCAGCTGCTGGAGGAGGTCCGGGCGGCCCCGCTGGACGACGCGTCCCGGACCCGGGTGCGCGAGATCCACCAGACGTCGATCCGCGAGCTGGAGAAGGCGCTGGCGCCGGAGCTGCAGGACGAGCTGGAGAGGCTGGTCCGCCCGTTCACCGACGACTCGACGCCGTCGGACGCGGAGCTGCGGATCGCGCAGGCCCAGCTGGTCGGCTGGCTGGAGGGGCTGTTCAGCGGAATCCAGACGGCGCTGTTCGCCCAGCAGATGGCCGCCCGCGTCCAGCTGGAGCAGATGCGGCGCGGGCTGCCGGCGGGCCCATCGGGCGCGGCCGGCCACGGGCACGAGCACGGACCGGGCATTTCGGGAACGGGCCAGTACCTCTGACGCAGGTTGTCCACAGACCGGAGGTCCTGTGGACAACCTCTGTGGACAACTCGGCTTTGGCCGGTTTTGCCCGGGGGTGCCGATAGGCTGGACTTGGGGACGCCCCCCACGGAGGGCGGGGGAGTTTCCGGCCCCTCCCCCAGCCCCGCGGGCACAGCGGCGCTGATCAGCGCCGTCCCGGTCGCCTCGTGCCGGGGCGTGAAGTGCTCCTTCAAGCGGGCCAAGCGCTCTTCATGCTGGGAATCGCCTCCAGGCAGGCGTGCTCGGCGCGGCCTCTCCCGCCGTGTGGGTCACCGAGCGGGCCCCGGCTAGCGAGGCACGTATCCAGGTCTCCACGTGCGCATCCGGCTGCTGGCGATCTGTTCGATCCGCAGCCGCAGCCTCGCCATCACCGGTCGCCAGGCCGTGAGTCTGGATCTCGACCGTCTTGTGCGCCTTCTCGGGGTCGCCTCCGTGGTTGATGCCGATCTCGGCGATCACGAGCGGGAGGGGTGACCGCCACCGACCGGGTGCTCGCCCAGCGTGAACTCGGCCACCTCCGAGGCGCTGCGGGGCCGCGGTCCGTGCTCGACCCCATCCCGCCCGGCCAGGGGCTCGGCCCGGCCCCACGCCAGTGCCCTATCAAGGGCTCTCGGTACCCTCGTCCTCGTGCATGCCACCAGCACGGTTCAGGCCGCAGACTCACCCGTGACGACGTCGGCATCCCCGACGTCGGACAGCAAGACGTTCTCGCGTGCCTTCGCCGACATCAAGGCCGGATTCCGCGCCCGCGAGCTCTGGGGTCACCTGGGCTGGCAGGACATCAAGCAGAGATATCGCCGCTCGGTGATCGGGCCCTTCTGGATCACCATCACCCAGGCCGTCCTCGCGGTCGGGCTCGGGCTGCTGTACTCCCAGCTGTTCAAGCTGCCGGTCGAGGTGTTCCTGCCCTACATCTCCACCGGCTTCATCATCTGGGGCTTCATCGTGGGCTGCCTGTCCGAGGGCATGGAGACGTTCATCGCGAACGAGGGGCTGATCAAGCAGCTCCCGGCGCCACTGAGCGTGTACATGCTGCGCACGGTGTGGCGGCAGACGCTGATGCTGGCCCACAACATGATCGTCTACTTGGCCGTGCTGGCGATCTTCTTCAGCGCGCTCAGCAACAAGTACTCGCTGCTGGGCGACGGGGCGTGCGTCCCCAACCACATCTGCCACCCGGGCCTCAGCTGGAACATCCTGCTGGCCATCCCCGGTTTCGTGCTGCTGGCGCTGAACGCCGGCTGGGTGACGCTGCTGTTCGGCATCATCTCGACCCGCTTCCGCGACATCCCGCAGGTCATCAACTCGCTGATCCAGCTGCTGTTCTACGGCACGCCGATCGTCTGGCCGGTGGACCAGCTGATGACCGGCGGGACCCGGGAGGCCGCCTCCTGGATCCTGCCGATCGTCAAGATCAACCCGCTCTACCACTTCATGCAGGTGGTCCGCGCGCCGCTGCTGGGGCAGGAGTTCTCTCCGGGGAACTGGATCGTGGTCGGCACCATCACCGTTGTCGGTTGGGCTCTCGCGCTGGTCGCGATGCGCAACTACCGTGCCCGCGTCTCCTATTGGGTGTGACACATGGTTTCCATTGACGTCCACAACGCGTTCGTCGACTTCCCGATCTTCGACGCGAAGACGCGGTCGATGAAGAAGAAGGTCCTCGGCAAGGTCGGCGGCAAGATCGGCACCGACACCAAGGTGCCGATCATCGAAGCCCTGCACGACGTGACCCTCAACCTGCGTGAAGGCGACCGCGTCGGCCTGGTCGGGCACAACGGCGCCGGCAAGTCCACGCTGCTGCGCCTGCTCGCCGGGATCTACGAACCGACCCGCGGCTCGTCGCGGATCAACGGCAAGATCGCGCCGGTGTTCGACCTCGGCATCGGCATGGACCCGGAGATTTCGGGCGTCGAGAACATCATCATCCGCGGCCTCTTCCTCGGCATGAGCGCCAAGGAGATGGAGAAGCGGGTCGACGACATCGCCGAGTTCACCGAGCTCGGCGACTACCTGCAGATGCCGTTGCGCACGTACTCGACGGGTATGCGCGTGCGGCTGGCGCTGGGTGTCGTCACGTCGATCGACCCCGAGATCCTCATCCTCGACGAGGGCATCGGCGCGGTCGACGCGGCGTTCCTCAACAAGGCGCGCGACCGGCTCAAGGACCTCGTCAAGCGCTCCGGCATCCTGGTGTTCGCCAGCCACTCGGACGAGTTCCTGTTCGAACTGTGCGATTCGGCCATCTGGATGGACGAAGGGCACCTCAAGCAACAGGGTTCGCTGCGGGACGTCCTCACGTCGTACAAGGGCCGTGATCCCTTCGAGAACATGAGCCAGGAAACCTTGGAGCGCTTCGGCATCGAGTCGGTGGCGACGACGAACGGCGGGGAATGATGGCCAGCGAGACCCGGCAGCTGCCCGACGGCGCGGTCGTCGGCGTGGTCGTCACGCGGCACCGGCGGGAGCTGCTCGCGGACTCGCTGAAGGTCATCGCGGCCCAGACCCGGCCGGTCGACCACCTGGTGGTCGTCGACAACGGACCGGACGACTCCGCGCGCGAAGTCGTCGAGAACTACCCGCTGCCGCACACGTACCTGCCGTCGCACCGGAACCTCGGTGGCGCCGGCGGGTTCGCGCTGGGCATGCTGCACGCGCTCTCGCTGGGCGCGGACTGGGTCTGGCTGGCCGACGACGACGGGCGCCCGGCCGACGAGAACGTGCTCGCCATCCTGCTCGAGGAAGCCGAAAAGCGGGACCTGGCGGAGATTTCGCCGGTGGTGTCGAACATCGACGCGCCGGACAAGCTGGCGTTCCCGCTGCGCCGCGGCCTGACCTGGAAGCGTTCACAGTCCGAGCTGGGTGCCGACTTCCTGCCCGGCATCGCGTCCCTGATGAACGGCGCACTCTTCCGCGCGTCCACTTTGGACGTCGTCGGCGTGCCGGACCTGCGGCTGTTCTTCCGCGGCGACGAGGTGGAACTGCACCGGCGGCTGGTCCGGTCGGGGCTGCCGTTCGGCACGTCGCTGAAGACCAAGTACCTGCACCCGGACGGTTCGGACGAGTTCAAGCCCATGCTGGGCGGCAAGTTCCACGCGCAGGACCCGGAGAACGAGGTCAAGCGGTACTACACCTACCGCAACCGCGGCTACCTGCTGTCCCAGCCGGGCATGCGGAAGATCGGCGCGCTGGAGATCGTCCGCTTCGGACTGTACTTCGTGGGCGTGAAGCGGGACCCGAAGGCGTTCCTGCAGTGGCTGAAGCTGGTGCGGCAGGGCCGCGCCGAGAAGTTCTACCGCTACTGATCCTTCAGCGGAAAGGGCCCCCGCGACGAGAGCGGGGGCCCTTTCTGCTGAGAAGGCTTATTCGCCGATGACCGGCGGCGCCGTGCGCATGTCGGTGCCGAAGACCTCGTCGGGGTCACCCTCGACCAGGTAGGTCGGGCGCGAGTGCTCGGTGTCCTCGTCGCCTTCGCCCTTCTGGCCGCGGCCCAGGCCACCGCCACCGGGACCCATGCCCCCGCGACCGGCGGCGCCACCGCCGAGGCCGCCCATCCCGCGTCCCGCGGCCGCTTCCGCGGCCCCGATGCCACCCGGCCGGGCCGCACCCGACGCGGCACCCGCGCCCGTCGCGTTCCCGGCACCCGAGCCGCCGGGGCCGAACCCGCCGCCACCACCGCGCCCGCTGCCGCCGCCGCCGACCTTGGAGTTGTAGGCCTCGTCGCCGCCGAAGTTCATCCCGCCCATCGGCATCGGGCTCATCGGCGGCATCCCCCCGAACTGCTGGTTCGGGTTCGACGTCGAAGCCGCCGGGACCGAGCTGGGCGTGAACCCGGACGGCGTGGTGGTGCCGGTCGGGACGAACCCGGAGCCGGTGGTCGAGCCGGGTCCGGAGAAGTGGGCGGCCGGGCCGCCGAGCGGCCCGGAGGTATTGCCGGACACGAGGCCCTGGGCGGTGCCGCCGGGCGTGTTCACCGAGTGGGAGCCCGGCGTGTTCACGCTGGAGGGGTTGTTGATGCCGTTCTTGTCGCCGGTGCCGTTGGGGTCACCGCTGTCCCCACCGGTGCTGAAGCTCGGCGGCGGCGCGAAGGCGGGCTGCTTGGATGCGGCCTCGTAGAGGTTCTTGTCGTAGGTCGCCATGACGCCCGCGGCTTCGTCGTGCGCCGCCTGGCTGTCCTTCTGCTTCTGGATCGACTTGTCGACGTTGTCGGGCAGGCTGAAGGGGTTCGACGTGGCCCAGTCCTTGAACTCGTCCTTCCAGCTGAACGGGATCGGAGCCGGCATGGAGTTCTTCGCCGTGGCGGCGGCCTGGCCCTGGTCGTAGATGGTTTCCGAGGCCAGCTTGGCGTTCTGCGAGTTGGCGTCGGACCACTTGCCGAGGCTGGTGAAGTACTGCTGCGCGTTCTCGGCGGCGCTGCCTTCCCAGGTGCCCTTCGAGGCGTTGACGGCGGTGTTCATCGACTGCGCGAACTTGTCGAAGACCTGGTGGACTTCGTGGTAGGCGGTCGAGACCTCGGACACCTGGTCGACGTTCAGATTGCTCTGGAGGAACGCCTGCAGCTGGGTGTGGTCCGTGCCCTTGTAGTCTGCGTTGGGTGCGTTCAGCCCCGAGACGTACTCGACATCACGGCCCTGGGTGGCTTCCTTGACGTTCTTGTCGCCCATCTGCTGGGCCTGGCTCTTGGCCTGCGCTTGGGCGATCCACTGCTGAACCGGGCCGAACAGCCAGTTACCGGGGTCGACGCCTTCTTCGGCCTTCTGCTGCAGGTAGGCGTCCCGCTCGGCGGGCGCCATGTCCTGGACCTGCTGAGGCGTCTTGTCCTCGGTCTTCGGCCGCGGTCCCTGTCGCGTGGTCATGTGGGTCCCCTATCCCTTCGGCAGCCGCGGTTCGACAGCGGCCTTCGCAACCGCCTCGGCGATCTGGCAAGCCTGGTCCGCGGAATCGGCACCGATCAGCGATACGTCCACCCGGGACGCGTCGCCCACCGGCAGGGCGAGCGTGCAGGCAGGCAGCGCTGTGTCACCGGGCGACTCCTTCGCTTTCCTGCCGTTGATGTCCTTGTCGAGCACGCCGCCACCGTTGTCGTTCACCTGCGCGACCGACGCGGTGTCGCGGACGTCGACGCCGATCACCTTGGAATCGTCACTCGCCGAGGCGATCTGCTGCCGGTAGCTGCACGATCGCGCGCCGCCGATCGACTTCTTCACCGGGTCATGGAACTTGCCGTAACTACTCAGGTCGCTCATCTCGAGGAGCGAACAGGCGTCGGTGATCGACTGGGTCCCACCACCGCCCGAGGAGGGACTCTCCGGGGAGCCCGGCTCACTCGCCGAAGGCGACTGCGCGGGCGACGCCGTTCCTCCTTGGGTGCTGGTGCACCCGGCGAGCAGCGCACCGCCGGCCACGAGCGGAAGAACAACGCGAACGAGAAGTTTCGACATACCTCAAGGCCTACTTGGTCTGGAGCGAGGAGAAAGCTTGGTTCTCGGTTTCCTTGTACAGGCCCGCGGCCCTGGCGAGCGCTTCATCGGCTTGCTTCGCGACCTGCGCGAGCTGCTGGATGACCCGGGTGGCCGAACCTTCGGCTTGGGAGGCGCTCTTTTGGTCGTGCTTGGCGACCGTGTGCCCGTACGGATGGTCGCCGAGCTGCGGCTCCTGGTCGAGTACGAAGCTCTTGTACTGCAGGTCAGCGAGGTCGTTGACCAGGTCGAGAAGGGCCTGCCGGAGCGGCTTCACACCCTCCGGGGTGATCTTGAACCCGCCGCCCTTGGCCGCGTCGACCAGCTTCTGGGTCTCGGCCGTGACCGCCTGCACCGCGGCGCTCATCCCGGCCGAGGAGAGCGGGTTGACGATGTCCGAAATCGAGCCGCCGCCCCCACCGTCAGCTATCAGCATCGCTGTTCCACCCCGAATCGCTTCGCCCGTGCGTGTGCACCCGGAAGTCTACTAGCCGGGCACCCTCTGCCACGGCCGTTCACCGATCTTCACCTCGGACGCAGCCGCGCGGTGCGGGGTTCCCGTGGCTCAGAACTGGCCTTCGAGCTGGGCGTACAGCTGCTGGGCCAGCCGGGCATTGTCGGCCGGGGCGTAGGTGATCCAGCGCTGGCCGTCCGCCGCCTCGCGTGAAGACATCAGCCAGCGGCCGCTCGGGGTGTCGAACCAGGCCAGCGGGGGGAACGTGCCGCCACGGGTCTGGGCCGTGAACTGGCCCACGCGCTTCTTCGGCTCCTGGAACACGCGCTCGATCATGCGGAGCTGGGGACCGCCGGCGTTGGGGGACCGCGGGGCGCTGACGCCGGCGAACGGGTCGTACGTCTCGTCGCGACGCTGGTGGCGGGGCTGCTGGACCGGCCGCGAGATCGTCACCGACTGGCCCGGCGCGGCCGGCGTCAGCGGGAGGAGGTCGACGATCGCCGGCACGATGCCCGTCGGGCGGACCTCCTCGAAGACGAGGAGGTTCTCCTCTTGGCGGGTGAGCACCGCGAACTGGCCGTCGGAGGCGACGCGGGCGAACAGGTGGCGGTCACCCAGCTCGGCGGCCGCGTTGATGGACACGCTCCCGCGGACGAACGTGGCCAGCGCCAGCTCGGCGTCCGGGTCGAGGCGGCCGCGGCTCCACAGCCCGCGGCCGGTCAGGTCGCGGACGACGGCGTCGCGGATCATCGCGCGCTGCTCGACGGTCGTGCCGACGTGCGGGACCTCGAACGGCGTCGGCGCGCGGCCGAGCCCGAGCTGTTCCAGCAGGATGTCCACCGCTGCCAGCGACAGCGAGAACGAGTGAGGCATCGCTTCCGTCCCCCCGGGGTCTTCCGGTCGTCGCCGAAAACGGTAGTCCACCGCAGTGACAACCGGGGCTTCGCCCCGAGCCGGGGGCTCCGCCACCCGGAGCCCCCGAACGACAGCTGTGACATCCGGGGCTTCGCCCCGAGCCGGGGCCTCCGCC
>NZ_JBHVXZ010000096.1:0-38492 GCF_042881395.1 Amycolatopsis sp. NPDC058278
GACGACAGCTCAGCCGGCTTCCGCACCTGGACCTGCTGGCCCGGCAGCGATCCCAACTCCGCGAACCAGAGCTGGTACGTCACGAAGTGGGCCGACGGCACGATCCAGTTCAAGAACCAGGCGACCGGCCGCTGCATCGACGACAGCTCAGCCGGCTTCCGCACCTGGACCTGCTGGCCCGGCAGCGATCCCAGGTCCGCGAACCAGAGCTGGTCCTGACGGCGCACCGGTCCCGCCCGTCGCCGCGGCGGGATCGGTGCACCACACGCGGTGTGGCCGATCCGGTGACCGACGAGGCCGACTGAATCCACCCGTTCGTCATTTTGCTCGCTTCGATCCGGCTTCGGGCCCCGCGGGGCCCGAAGCCGAGCGGGCACCCGTCGCGGCCTCACCCGGCACGTCGGAGTCAGCCCCCGTGATCGGCCCGCCCGCGGTACACCGCCATTGGTCACCCTCATCGCGCTGGTGCTGCTCACCGCCGCCGGCGCCGCCACAGCGGTGGCCCTCACGACCACCGACCACCAGCGCGCCCTGCGGGCGCTGACCCTGCTCAAGATCCTGCTCGGCGCAATCCTCGGCAGTGACGGCGCGCTCGCGGCGGTGATCCACCTGCACCAGGCCGGACTCCTGTGAGGCAGCGACCGAAGGACCTTGCTCCGACATCGGTAGACGCTGTGAGCTCGCCGAAGCGTCTCAACTGCCTCACGTGCGTCCACCAACTCAAGATGCACTAGCAAAGCGTTTCGTCACGAACGCAGTGGACGTAAGGGAGGGAGACGACCACCACTGATCTGCAATGCGCAGCACGATGTTCCGGGCTGGAAGCATGCACGCTCGCAGAGACGATTTTCGATCGAGAGGACTTAGACCGCACGTCATTGCACTCGAATTCGATATCGCACGCCCCAGCAGAAGAATCAAATAGTCAAACGATTCAGCCGGAGCGCACACCCCCAAGCCGACGCCGTGGACGATCTGGCTGAGCCAAGCGAGATCACCTCGCATCGTCCGCAGATGGTCCAGAAACGGCCCAGGGTTTTACTGTGGACGTTTACAATCGCGAAAGCTGCAGCTCAACCGGTAGCGCGTCAACGAGGTTCAGGGGCATAGCAATATGTCCGAGTTCGACGCCGTAGAGCTTTGCGCCGGTGAGGTTTGTACAGACGAGGCTCGCACCGGCGAGCATCGCGTGGGAGAAGTCTGCGCCGCTGAGGTCAGCACCGTCCAGCATCGCACCCGTCAGGTCTGCGAGCTCGAACTTGGCGTCGATAAGGCACGCTCCTCTGAGATCCAAGATCATCCTGGCCGCTTGAGCCCAGTGCAGATCGATGGAGTCGGTGCTGTGGCGGCACAGGATGCGCTGTGCCGCGGTCCGGACCTGAGCTTCTTGGAGCCGATCCTCGTAGCGGTCAAACTGCTCCGGACTCGAGCCGCCGTCGGGTTCAGCAGGTTCGGAGTAACGCATTCGCAGGTACGCACACAGCAAGTCGATGATCGTGGCGCGCTGACTCACATGGTCGACTCCGAGGCGTTCCAAGGCGTAGAGCCCGGCGAGGCGGACGGCGGCCTTGGGTGAGCCGAGCTGGTCGGCGGCCTTGGTGTAGAGCTCGGTGACGCGGCGTTCGGTGGCGTCGTGAATGGTGTCCGCGGCGGTGCGTTCCTGGTGGGTTTGACGCCGGACGGCAAGCAGCAGCGCGAAGATGCCGGTGGTGCCGGTGCCGATGCCGAGCCCGGTCTTGACCGCGTCGACCTTTGCCGCCGCTTTCGCGTCCGCGGTACTTGCCCGGTCGGCCTCGCCGAGCAGCCAGCTGATCGCGCCCCACGCCACCGCTGCCGAAGGTCGGGTGCGACGCCTTCGGCTTCGGCTACACCGGCGGCGGGCCGCCATCACGGCCGACGCCGACGAACCCGGCAGCCGGCGTCAGGTGCCAGCTTCATCGAGATGGGACAGCACTTGTCCTGTCCGCTTGAGGGTGACGGTGGACCAAGCCGCCGAGCTGTGGTCCGCCAGGTAGGTGCGGACAAGGGTCGGCGAAGTTGTCCGGGCTTAGTTGGCGGAACCGGTGGTGGCGGGGCCGAGCATGTCAGTTCGGTGGCAGCTCGCGGCCGTCGACGATCATGGAGTCGATGTCCTCCGGCGTGCGGATGACGGTCAGGGTCCCGCGGGTCCCAGCCAGGTCGAGTTCGGGCTCGTCGTAGGTGAACACGCGGCCCGGCAGCGCAGGAACTTCTGAACCGGCTGACGAAGGACGACCCTGCGGTAGCCCTCATCGCCTCGGCCTGCACCCGCGACCGACAGCCGTCACCGGCGCTTGAACAGGCGCCTTGCCTTCTTGCCTGGCGGGGGCAGTCGCGCGATCAACGAACGTACCCACTCGAGGCTCTCCTCCGAGGCGACGGCTTCATAGGCGGCCTCCGCCTCGGCGTAGCAGGACCGCGCCTGCTCGATGTCCCCGTGCTGGTCGTAGGTGATGCCGAGGTTCGTCAGCACCAGGCCGGTGCCCGCCTCGTCGCCGAGGTCGCGGTAGATGTCGACCGCTTTGCGGTACGCGGCCAGGCCCTCGTCGAGGCGCCCGGTGTCGGTGTAGAGGTTGCCGAGGTTGCTGAAGCTCTTGGCCTCCCCATTGCGGTAGCCGAGCTCCCGGCACAGGTCTGCCGAGCGCAGGTAGTGCCGCAGGGCGTCATCGAGGCGGCCGAGCGCCCGGTACACAGCACCGGCGCTCGCGAGGGCCAGACTTTCACCGATCCGGTCGCCGAGCTGCCGGTAGCGCCTGAGCGCCCGGTCGTGGTGGTCGAGCGCGACGGCCGGCCGGCCCAGCTTGGTGAACACGACCCCGAGGTTGATCAGCGCCTGCGCCTGACCACGCGCGTCTGCGGCGGCCTCGAAAAGTGACAGTGCCTCCTCGTAGAACGGGATCGACTCCTCGGGCCTGGCGAGTTCCTGGTGGATGTTGCCGAGCCGGTTCAGCATCGTCGCCGCCATGACGTCGTCACCGGTCGCGCGGGCGGCGGCCAGGGCGACCTCGTGCGTGGTGAGCCAGTCAGCCCAGTGCTTGCGCAGTTGGAAGAACCAGTACATGTGCAGGGTGGTGGTGACGGCATGGGCGTGGTGACCGGTGGCTCCGGCGCGGTCGACCGCCGCGACCAAGTTGGGACGCTCGGCGTCGAACCACGTCAGCGCGTCCTGCCGAGACGTGAACCGCGGTGCCCGGCCCTCCTCCTGGGCGAGGACGACGAGGTGGCTGTCCGCGTCGGCCGCGACGTCGGCGTAGTGCGCCAGCAGGCGTTCCAGCGCGTCGGCGGCCCCGGTGTCTTCGGCGCGGCAGTGGTCCTCGGCGTAGAGGCGCAGCAGGTCGTGGAACCGGTAGGTGCCGTCGCCGATCGCCGGTTGCAGCAGGTGTGCCCGGCGCAGCTCCTCGAGCAGTCGTCGGGCCCGGTCGCTGGACCGGTCGAGCAGTGCACTCGCGGCGCCGGTCCCGACGTGTGGGCCCGGGTTGAGCGCCAGGAACCGGAACGCGCGTGCCTGCTCGGGCGACAAGCGCTGGTACGAGGCGTCGAACGCCGCGCGTACGGCTATCGAGTCCCCGTACGCAAGCTCACCGATGCGGTCATGGGCATCGCGCAGCAGATCGACCACCTCGGCGAGCGGCCGCGCCGGCTGATCCGCCAGAAGGTGCGCCAGGATGCCCAGCGCCAGCGGCAGCTTCCCGCACAATTCCGCGAGGGCGGCGGCGTCCCCGGGTTCGGTCGTGATGCGGGTGTCCGCCGGGTGCGACGCGGTCAAGGCACCCGCCAGCATCGCGAGTGCTTCCGGCATGGGTGGCGCGTCCAGTTCGAGTCGCCGCGCGGCGGGGATCGGCAAGGTGTGCCTGCTGGTGACGAGCATCCGGTGCCCTGGCTCACCCGGCCGCAGCGGCAGGACCTGGTCGAGATCGGCCGCGTTGTCGGCGATCACCAACATCGGCCCGTCGGTGGCGGCGCGAGTCGCCAGGACCGAGCGGTAGAGCAGTGCCCGTTCAGCAGGTTCCGATGGGATGTGCTCACCAGGCACACCCAGCGCGCGGAGGAACGAGCCCAGGGCGATGTGGGCGTTGACGACCCGTGCCGTGTCGTAACCCTGCAGGTCGACGAACAGCACCCCGCCGGGGAACCAACCATCGGCCATCGCCAGCTTGGCGGCGTGCACGGTCAGCGCGGTCTTGCCGACTCCGGCCAGCCCCGCGATGGCACACACGGAAGTGGCGGATCGCGGGCCCAGCACCTCCCGCAACGTGGCGACGTGCTCGGCGCGCCCGATGAACCCTTCGTCCGGCGGCAGCCCCGCGAGCGCCACGGGTGCGGGCGCCGGCAGGTTCAGGTGCACCCCGCCACTGATCGACCCGGCCTGCACAACCGGCCCGAACACGATCCCCCTGATGACGTTCTCGTGCCCGGTCATCGTTCGATTCTGCCCTGTGACGCAACCACCGGTGCCGGCCGTCTCAGGTGGCGGTCAGCTCTACGCGTTGCTCACCGCCATCCTCCGCGAACGCGACCGAAGAGCTCGATGGGGGTGGCCGGGCACCCACCACGGACCAGCTCCAGCGAATCGAACTCCCGCCACTATCAGAACGGCTGCGAGGCGATGCCGACGACGTCTGGGTCGAAGTCCAGGAGAACCAGCCGGTCGCGCTCCAGCCACGACTCGTAGCCCACCAGGCCGCCGGTCGTGGCGGTCCACTAACGCCCGTTGTAGTGGCGCTGGCCCTTGTACGAGGGGAACCCCCGCACCGGCGAACACACTTCGAACGGCACCGACCATGCCTCGGTCAGCGCAACACGCTGCTCCCTGCCTTCGTCGGCGTACGAGAACTCGAAGCCGCCGAGGACTGCGGCCGGGGCGTCCCCAGGGACAAGATCCAGCTCGGGCACGGGCATTCTCCCGGTCGTCGACCAGCCAGCCTCACGGGCGTCCCGCCATGTTTCCTGGAGACCCGCCAACTATGCCGGGCTCCGCCATGTTCGCCCGGACAGGACAGCACTCGCCTGGCTGTCGAGCGACAGGAGAGCTGGCCGGCCGCAAGGCGCTGACCAGCGAGGGGCCAGATAGCCTGACGCGCGCGGCGGACGTCGGCGTCAAACTATCTGGCCCTTTTCATGCGAGCACGCCCTGCATCCATCCAGTTAGGTGCGCGAGCTAAATAGGAGTCTCCTCATACGCTGGCCGCGGCTGCCGGGCGGGCGCCTTCGAGCGTGGGGTGAACACCGCCGGGTCGCGGTAGCCGTAGGTCGCGGCCTCGCCCGGATCGACGAGACCCTGCCGCCGCGGCTTGGCGGCGTCCCGCGTCGGATCGAGCGCTTCGAGAGCGAAGCCGATCCAATGGGCCGCGAGGCACCGCTCGATCAGGGTGGTGCGCGCTTTGATGACCTCCAGTTCCTCGACCGGCGTCAGCAGCGACCGGTCGAGGGGGAGGTCGAGGCCGCGCACCGTCGAGACGTCGGCAGGCACCTTCGCGAGCGCCGCGTGCGCTGCAACCAGGGCTTCAACGAGGCCGACGCCGCTGGCCAAGTGGGGGTGGGCGTCCTCGGCGGCGCCGAAGGCCGACCCTTGCCCCGGACTTCGCGGCGCGAGATGCGTGGGATCGAGCGCCCGCAGGGAGACGACCATGACCGCCGACAAGAAGTTCAAGGCCGCCATGCGCGACTACGCCGCGCGGCACGGCATCTCCTACACGCCGCCCACCGCCGGCTGGCGGCGCCACCTGTGCTGGTGGCGCGCACCGACGCGGACTGGACCCCGAAGTTCGGCGACCGCGCGGTCTTGGACGAGCCAAGAGTTGACGGATCTACGCCGAGGGATCGAGAGGAGTCCCGAATGTCCAGCCGGTCAGGCAGGCCGTCAAGACGTCACATAGCACGGCAGCTGCCACCACGCCCCAGATGATGCCGCCGCCCTGTGCCTTGAAATTGTCCTCCGACAGGCCGAGTTCGTCGGCGATGCGCCGTGAGACTGCGGCGTCCTTGCTGCAATGGGCGCCCAGAAGGAGGGCCATCTCTGATGGGTGATCTCGCATCGCCTTGGCAAGAAGTTCGAAGTCCGTCCTCATCCGCGCGATATCCTCGGCAGCGAACTGCTCAGGAAGTCTCACGCGCGTGAGATGGTCCGTCGACATAGCGAGGCCCTGTGCATCATAGGCGTAGTCAGTGATGCCCATCATGAGCGTCACCGTGGTTGCAGCGGCGTTGTCAGACATGTACTATTTCCGTTCAAATTCGGAGTTGAACTTTGGCGGTCACTGTCTCACCTGCGTGGTTTGTGCTCTGACCTGTCACCTCCAAGGTGCCAGCGCCTACGAAGTACTCTCGCACCTGTCCCGAATTTGCGTGCTTGCCGCAGGACAGCCGGTCTGGTCGAAACTCGGGACCCATCACGAATCCGTAGTACAGACCAGGATTGATGGCGGTCTCGACACTACGGATGGACACCCGCAGCCCACCAAGCGTGAAGGATTGTCCGTTCTGATCGACGTCGGTCTGGCACTTGAAGGTGCCACTGGCGTAGTGAGACACCTTCGAAACGCCCTTTGGGTCGTTGGCACGGAACGTCACGACATATCTGTGCGCGGGGTCGAGCGTGGCGTTCCCGCCGTCCAGTAGCTCTGCGCCCTGACCAGCATCTTTGTCGAGTAACCCCCAATCAAACTTCGCGGCAGCTGGCGGCGTCGTGGGATCACATGACGCCGCGATCAGGGTGGCGAAAGAGGCGACCACGACGAATATCAACGTTCTGGCCGCCACCGGTCGCGATCCGCTGACCCGAGTTGCCCCGAAACAACGATCAATCGCGTGCTGTGACCGGCTGACAAGGTGCACTCGATCACGACCTGGGCGACCGCCGCGTCCGTTCGCGCCGGTCGAGGCCAATAATCGATGAAACCAGCCGCTGCGGTAGCGCTCCATGCCTGGGGAATCGCAACCCGCCGAAGGCGCGTAACGGATTCTGCTCCGGTGGACTCGACGTTCACCCAATTGCCGCAAGAGACACCGGTGGTGTGTCGTGACCACCGCCCGCGCCGGCCGCCGGACGGCGGTCGTCAGTCCCGTTGCCACCGGCCTCACGGTTGCCGTCCTCGCGCTCAACCTGCGGCCCACCGTCACGAGCATCGGAGCCCTGCTCGCCCGCATCGAGGCCGGCGCCGACGTGTCTCCGGCCCTGGCCGCAACCCTGGTCGCTCTCCCGACCTGGTGCTTCGCGGTCGGCGGCTGGACCGCGTGGCGGATCCGGGCCCGCTTCGGCATCCGCGCCGTCGTGAGCAGCGCACTTGCCGCCCTGACCCGTCTCGCTGGTCGCCCGGACCCTGCCCGGCGACGTCGCGGTCCTCGCAGGCACCACCGCGGCGTGCCTCGCGATCGCGGTCCTCGGCGCACTGCTGCCGGTCATCGTCCGCGCCGCGACCCCGGCTACGCGGCCTGCTACACGACCTGCCTCGGCGCCGGATCCGCGGTCGGCGCGCTGCTCACCCCGACCGGGGTGGCGTGGCAGCGGGGGCTCGGCTGCTGGGCGATCCTCGCCGCCGCTGCCCTCCTCATTGGCCCGTGGACCATTAGGACTGGATCAGTGCTGCGGCGTCTTCACATGCCGATTTGTTTGCGTTTGCCGCGACTGACTGCCCCGTGGTGGTCGTCTTCACCGATCCAGACACACGCGGCGTACCCATGATTCTGAGTTCTGGGCGCGGCGCAGGTGTTGTGTGGACGGTGACGGGTGGTGATGCTGTGTGTTATGCGGCGTCGGCTCCTTCCGGTTTCAGCGGTGATGGTCGGTGTCGCCCTCGCGTTGGTTGGCAACCTGGCGACCAACACCGTGCAGGTGACGGGCGGCGGAGTGCTGTTCGTCTGGATCGCCACCGGATTGCTGGTAGTTGCCGCGATAGTGCTACAGGGCGGGCCGCTGCTGGAGCGGGTTGCCGGGTCGACGACGCCGGAGGGGGCCCTGCGGGCACTCCGCGAGACCGTCGAGATCCAATGGCGGACCGAGGCAGTCCGCAGTCGGTCTCTTTCGGATCCGGCTCCGATGCCGGTGCGGTGGAATCTCACCGCCGCGGTGGAGCTGAGCGGCCAGGTCGGTGAGGTGGTGCTCGGCGGCTCGGTGAACTGGTCAGGGACGGCCGAGGACATCGCGGGGCTCGCTGCCGAGTTCCGAGGGCTGGCGACCAGGCGGCTGGTGATTGCGGGGGGCGCCGGTGCGGGCAAAACCACGCTGGCGATCCAGTTGGTGCGAGAGCTCGTGGCCACCTGGGAGAGCGGCGACCCGGTGCCGGTGATGCTGTCGGTGTCCGACTGGGACATCACGAAGCACACGACGTTCGAGAGCTGGTTGACTGTCCGCCTGGCGGAGGCCTACCCGGCACTGCGTGAGCCGACGCCATACCCGGCTCGGCGGTTGTTCACACTCGGGCACATACTGCCCGTGCTGGACGGCCTCGACGAACTACCGGAGGAAGTGCGGCCACGGATTCTCCGGCTGGTGAACGAGGCGCTCGACAAGCGGACACAGCTCGTGCTCACCAGCCGGACCCGTGAATACGCCGAAGCGGCCGGCGCTGGCCAGCTGATCACCAGGGCAGCGGTGATCAGCGCCGAACCAATGTCGGCTGACGCCGCGGCTGGCTATCTCGCCGAGGTGATCGGCCGCTCGCTTCCCCACTCCGGCTGGCAGCTGCTGCTTGACGGCCTCCGGGCGAACCCATCCAGCCCACTGGCCGAAGTCCTGTCCAGGCCGCTGGGCCTGTGGCTGCTGCGGACCGCGTACGAGCCCACCGCAGACCCCTCGGGCCTGCTGGACAATGCGCGCTTCGCCGGGACTGCGGCACTGCACGCGCGCTTGTTCGACCGGCTCATCCCGGAACTCATCCGCGTACGGCCGCCCGCGAGTGGGGAGGACGCGACGCAGTACCGCCCCCTGCACGCCTGGGATCCCGTGCACGTCGAACGCTGGCTCGGCCACCTCGCCAACGTGATGCGGCAGAGCCCAGGTGAGCGTCGACAAGGCCAGCTCAGCACGGGCAGCAGAGACTTCGCGTGGTGGCGGTTGCCCACGATGGTGCTGCCCCACCCGCTGCCCGCACCGGCGCTCCTCCTGGTCGTGGCACTGGTGGGCACCGGCTGGCTCACGCTGGTCGGCCATACGGCGTTCCACCTGCGCACCCTCGATTCCGCCGCACTGGCGGTGCTCCTCCTGTTCCTCCTCAGGGAGGGCAAGTACACGGGGTACTGGACGGACCATGCGCCGGCGCCCGCGGTCCGCGGTCTGTCGCGGCGGTTCGGGTTCCTGCCAGGTCTGTTCGTCCGGTCGCTCCCGTTCGGCGCGTTCTGTTGCGCTGTCATGTGGTTCCTGTACACCGCGGCCGAGTTGTTGTTCACGGATCTCACCACGGCGTTCCACGACGGACTGCGACTCGGTGTGCTGACCGGGATAGTTCTGGTCCTCGGACGACTGAACGACCGGCTCTCACAATGGGTCGTGGCGCCGACGGGGGAGGCGGCGGCTGGCACCCCGTACAGCAATTGGCACGCGGACCGGGCCACGCACGTCGTTCGCCTGCTGCTCGGTGGGCTCCTGGCGGCCACGGTCGGAGCGGTCGTGATCGCCGTAGCAGGGGCTGCCGCTCATCTGGTCGCGCTCGGCGCCGCGCTCGGTCTGGCTGCCGGAGCCGGCTACGCCCTCGTGACAGGACACAACAATGCGTGGCCCGCCTACCTGGCAGCTACCGTGCACCTGGCCCGCCAAGGCCGCACACCCCGCCGGTTGATGTCCTTCCTGGAAGATGCCCACCGGCTCGGTCTCTTGCGCGCAGTCGGTCCGATCTACCAGTTCCGGCACGCGGACTTCCAGGACCACCTGGCTGCGCGACACGCCCCGCCCCCACCCACTTCCCCAGTGCCCACGCCCATCGCACGGCACTCGCACCGACGCTCCCACAAGGATTTCTCGGCCACGTTCGTGCGTGCGTTCCGCGTTCCTCGACGGCTGCTCGACGTCGCGTTCAGCCCCGACGGAACGACCGTAGCGCTGTTCCGCGACGGCGCCACCGACCTGGTCGACTTGACCGGGCGCCGGGTTCGCCGTGTCCGCCACGGGCTGGCGCCGCTGCGCATGCTCGTCCCGTCCGGAGCGGTCACGTTCAGTCCTGACGGCCGCCACTGCGCGGTCACCGGCAGCACGATCCGCCTCTGGCCGCTGGGCCGGATGGTCGGCCACGCCAGGATCTTCGAGGTCGCCACGGGCCGGGAAACCCTCCGGCTCCGCCACTCGTGGTGGATCAAGACGCTGGCGTACAGCCCAGACGGCACCCGCATCGCCACCGGCGGCGGCGACCTGTTGCAGATCTGGGACACCGCCACTGGGCGGCAAATCATAAACATCCATCACACCGGCGAGATCGGCAGTGTCGCCTTCAGCCCGGACAGCCAGCGGCTCGCCACCGGCACCTACCTGCTCGGCGACAACGCCGATGACGCCACCACCGAGGTCTGGGACGCGGCCACCGGAAAGGCGCTGCTCCGGTTGCGGATCCACCCCGTGCGCTTCCACAACATCACGAGCGTGACCTTCAGCCCGGGCGGCGCTTTCATCGCGTCCGCGAACGGATGGGCTATCACCGTTTGGGACGCCCTCACGGGCACACAGGTCCTCACGCTGCCCACCGGTGCCGGCCATGTCGTCTTCAGCCCTGACGGCCTCCACCTGCTGACCTCTGGCGGCGGGCCCCACACCGACCTGCGAAAGTCCTCGGACGGCACGTCCGACCTCCGGATCACCCACCGGGACTGGGTTACCCGGGCACTGTTCAGCCCCGACGGCAGCCTTCTCCTCAGTGTCGGGGAAGACCGCAATGCCCAGCTGTGGCAACTCTGGGAATAGATGGCGACGTTGGTCCCGCGCCCTTCCTCCGGCTGCAGGGTCCGCCCATAGCCGCAGGGAGTGCGTTCGTGGAGGCGTTGGACCGGTGCCTCGCTGCCCGGTCGACGCTACCGTCGTGCAGCGCTGTCACTGAAGAAATGCCACGAAACTGAGACCGACCTTGAGGGACATCGGAGTGAGACAACTCGAACCTGCAGGTCGCACAAGATCGACATGTCACGTGCGGTGAGACCCTACACAACCTGTAGGGTCTCACGGCTGACGTCGTAATCTCACGAGCGATGTCGTACGTGGGTCGTATACGACATCGCTCGTGAGATTCGTTGCGGCGTAGTGTCTATTCTCGGTGGATCTCGCAGAGCCTGACCGTGTCGTGGACGAGGGGCTGGCTAATTGCCAGGAGGTCGTCTGAGCGGGCCGGTGTCTCAGTCGGTCTCCGCGGGGTTGGTGGTTGGCTGTTCAATTGGAAAGAGGATCGGGCTGAGCAGGTATTGCGCGCGCTCTGGTGTCGGCTGGTTGATCAGTCGAGGCAGGAGCACGCGACGTAGTTCGCCGATCATCTCTTCCAGTTCGCCGCGGCTGAGCCAGACCGCGTGTTGCCGGTAGCCGACGAGATCCGCCGCCGGATCGGTGTTCTCGCGGTCGAGGTAGGCGTTGAACTCGGCGACCGGGACGGCGTGAACCCAGGCCACGAGATGATCGCCCCCGTGAGCGAGATCATCTTGATGACCGACCCGAAGGTTGCGGCCGTCCCGGTCGCGGAGTGCGGTGAACGACTCGTGGAGGTGCGGCGCGTCAGTTCGCAGCTCGTCGATGACTGGAAGCAGCAAGATTCCGTCGATACCTTCGCCTAATTGCGGGAAGGCGTACTCAACCGCCTCCTCACAGCCGAAACATCACTACCTGAAGGCGTCCTTCCTCAGGTCAATCCTGCCGCGGGCTCCGAGTTACTACGTCGGCGAGTGAGGTGGCCGAGTCCAGTTCGGCGTCACTGAGTTCGTTGATCGCGGCCTTTAGTGCCTGAGCCTCGGCGGTCGTCGGCAGGTCCCCGGAAAGCAGGCTGGGGAGGCCCAGTTCATAGCCGCATCGTGCCCGAGGGCTGTATCGGTGCCTGGTTCGCGCCACGGCGGATGCGACCCGGAGCGCGTGCTCATTGCCGGGGGGAACGTGCGGGCGGTCGATCTCCCTGGCGGCGAACCGGTATCCGTTCGCTTGGTCGCATCGATGACATCCCAGCCGGCCGGCGCCGAGCGTGCTGCGACACTCCTGGCAGGTGAGACGGTTCAAGGCACCATCCACGACACGCCACTCGAACTCCGATGGATCTTGCAGCACTGTCTCGGCCAGTGATGTCTCGTCCGGGCTGCCGGCCACGACTTCAAAGGTTGCCAGGAACGCCAGCCAAGCGGCCTCGATACCAGCCTCGATCTCCTCCAGGGCGACGGCTGGCCTCCCGCCGCGCGGAAGCCGTCCGTGCTTCACGACACCCAGTATAAGCAGTCGCCGAACTGGCAGAGGTATTCACGATCGACCAGCAGGTCGCATACCCCGCTGGCGCCGCTACCTCTTCGACCTTCCGGTTGTGTACGCCGGGCCTTCGGCGGTGTGGGCCGGGCCGAACGGTCCTGTGTTCAGGGCAGGAGTGCCAGAAACAACCGTCGACGAAGATTGCGATGCGCGTGCCTCGCAGGAGCACATCGACCCGCCGGCGCCGATTCCCGCCCGGAACCGGCTGATCGACGACGAACCGAAGACCTCGGCGGTGTAGCGCACGCCGGAGCGCGATCTCCGGACGGGTGCCCGACCTCCTGGTCCGGCGCATCACGGTGTAACTGTTCAGGCCATTTTGATAGTTGTTGGCAGCCAAGGGTTTCCGGTGATGGCGTCGCGTAGCGCGGTGATGAGGTGGAGGCCGTTCTTGCGGGCGGTGGAGATGTAGCCGCGGACGCGCAACCATGCCTGGGCGCCACGCTGGGTGCGCCAGCCGCCGGAGATTTTCAGCTGGGCTTTGATCATGCGGAGGTCGCGTTCGGCTTGGTTGTTGGTGAACGGGACAGTCAGGTCGCGGGCGAACAACAGCACTTGCTGCTGGTAGTCGCGCAGGCGCACCAGCAGGTTACGGGTCTTGCTTTGCTTGCGACCCCGATCCGGCGGGTGCAGCAGCAGACCAAGGTGGACAGTGCGGACGAACCTCGAGAGCAACGGATCGACGATATTGGCGGGAATCGCGGCCAGGCCGGCGTCGCGGGCGGTATGAGCAGCGGTATTGAGCTCTTCGAGAGTCTTCATGGCGATCCGGGGCCAGGCGTGCTCCGGATGCGCTTCGCTGGCCGCGGACTCGTTGACCACGCGCACCATCAGCCACTCGACTTGCGTGGTCTTGAAATCACTGGTGCAGCTACGGGCGCCGGGTCCGTGCCAGTACGCGGCGCTGCCTGTGTCGCGATCGCTGGTCCGGAGAGTGGCGTTGCGGACCAGGACCCGATCCAGCAGGTCCACGTCACGACGGACCGCCAGGGCCCAGCGCGACCGCGTGGGCTGGAATTGATCAACAGCCGTCGTAGCTGGCCAGGTCGGGTGCGGCGCCGCGAGCCTCGTTAGTCCGGAGATAGTTGGAGTGGGAGAAGCCCTCCTCGTACGCGGCGGGCGGGGTCAGGTCGAGGGCACGGGCCTCGCCGAGCATCGCGTCCTTGGTTTAGGTCCGGCTCCGCGGTCAGCGGGGAATTCCACGGACCAGGGCGCCCAGCCCTTGCGGATGCCGGGAATCCGCCGGGCCTCGCCGGCGTCGATCCCGATGTACAAGGTGGTGGTGCGGGGTCGGCGTTTGCCTCCCAGTCATCGGCGGGCGGGCTGCTGCTTCAGGATTTTGAACCGCGTCCCCGACCTTTTCGGGATCACCCGCTACGGCGTCGTCTACACCGGAGGCACGAAGAAGATCGCCGAACACGGGGGCGCCGCGCCCGACGACCGCGATGTCCCGCTGGTCGTCACCGGCCCCGGCCACCCGGCCCGCGCGATCGGGGCGCCGGTGGCCACCACGCAGATCGCGCCGACGATCCTGCGTCTGCTCGGTCCTGACCCGTGGGCTCTGCGCGCCGTCCGTGAGGAGGGCACCAGGGTTCTGCCGGGGCTGGGCTGACCGATCAGCGGGCGTGCCACACCGACGTGCGGGCGAGGGCGCCGCGGTGATGGTCGTGGTGTGCCCGCAGGGCGCTCGGGGACTGCCCGGGCGTCGCGGTCTGGGCGATCTCGATGCCGTCGTGCAGCTCGGCCGCGCCGTCAAGGGCGGTCTGCGCCGACAGCGCGGCCAGGCCGAGTACGAGCGCACTGCCCAGCACCGCCGCCGGGCCGGCGGCCGCCGGTGTCGCCAGCAGCGCGGACACCCGGCGCGGCACCGGGCCACCGGTGGCCGCCAGGGCGAAGCCGTGGGGTGCGCGGCCGGCGAGTGCGGCCTTCGCCACCGCCCGCGCGACCAGGCCGCGGTCCCCGACGTGGGCGGCCGCGGTCTCGTCGGCCCACCGTTCGAGAGCGAACCCGGCGGCGGCGCCGAGCGGGCGCAGCAGCGGGTTGAGTGCCGAGGACAGTGTCACGGCGATCAGGAACAGGTGGTGGCGCAGGGTCAGGTGAGCGCGCTCGTGGGCGAGCAGGGCGCACCGTTCCTTCGGGCTCAGCGCGGCCAGCATGCCGCTGGAGATCGCGATGCGGCCGCCCCGGCCCGGTGCGGAGAACGCCACCGGCTCCTCGCCGGGCAGGAGCACGACCCCGCCGTCCCGGCTGTGTTCGTCCAGTTCCCGCGACACCCGCCGCGCCCAGCGCAGATAGCGCACGCTGGTGCGGATGAGCCGGACACCCAGCACCACCAGCACGACACCGCTGACGATCGAGACGGGGACGCTGACGGCGTCGAGGTTCCGCAGCGCGTCCGGTGACCAGTGCCCGGCGTCGGCGACCGCGGGGATCAGCGAGAGCCCGGCGAACGCCGGCAGCAGCAAGGCGATGGTGCTGCCCGCGGCCAGGACGAGGCTGCTGCCGGTGAGAAGCCAGCCGGCCGCCCGGGGTGGCAGCCGGGGCGCGACGAACCGCGACACCGGCCAGGCCAGCAGGGGCAGGAGCAGCGGGACCAGGAGGTCGGCGTCCACGTGCGGTCAGCTCCCGGTTTCGCCGCGCAGCAGCGCGCGCAGGACCTCTTCGTCCGACTCGGACAGCTGCGTCACGAACCGGGCCAGCACGCTGCCGCGGTCGGGCTCGCCGTCGAGGACCTTGGTCATCTTCCGGGCGGCGAGACCGGCCTCGTCGTCGACGGCGTGGTAGCGGAAGGAGCGTCCGTGCTTCTCTCGGGTGGCGACGCCCTTGTCGTGCAGCCGGGTGAGGATGGTCACGACCGTCGTGTAGGCCAAGTCATCTTCCAGCCTCGCCTGGACATCGGTGGGGGAGAGGGGTTCGCCCGCGCTCCACAGCACCGTGAGCACCTCGGCCTCGAGCGCGCCGGGAGCTCGTCGCATCGCGTCCTTCCGCCGGTTCCGCATGTAGTCAATCTACACCGCTGTCGTACCGGCGGAAGCGAGCCCGGCAGGCTCGCGTCGCCTGCGGTGGGTCGGGCTCGGCCACCGTCGCTTTCGGACAGTCGGCGAGACGGACGGGGCCGCGATGCGTCCAGACCAGCGATCGAGATTGCGAGACCCATGACCTCACTGCGGGTTCCTGCGCCCAGCCGCGCCCTGCTGAGCAAGGTGCCGGCCTGCCGCTCGAAGCGAGCACCATCGTGTTCGGCGTCCTGCTGTCGGCGACTTTCCTCGGCTGGTACGCGGCGGAAAAGAGGTTGTCCATCCATTCGATCGTCACGCGACGGCGGTGGTGACCTCATGGCCGAGGTCCTGGGGCTCGGCTTCCTGGTGACCGGCCTGATCGTGGCCGCGCTGGTCGTCGGCACGGCGATCGCGTGGCGGTTCGGGCTGCACCCGGTTCTCGGCTTCTGGTTCATCTACGTGCTGACCCGGCCGCTGGGCGCGTCGCTCGGCGACTACCTGTCCCAGCCGCCGAGTCAGGGCGGCTTGGGCCTGGGGGGGCGACGATGACGAGCGTGATCTTCGTGGCGGCCATCGTCGTCACGGTCGTCTGCCTGTCGGTCACGAAGGCCGACGTGCTTCCCGGCGGTGCCGCCGGGGCAAGCAGGGAGCGGTCGGCCCGGGGCGGACTGTGGCAAACGATCGTGTTCCTCGCGTGATTCTCGCCGCGGGCGGCGTGCGCGTATCGGCCCTGCGCAACGAGAGTTCGGCTCCGGAGGCCCTCGCACAGCCACCGGCGCCCATCGGCGGACCTGCGCAGCCGGTGCCGGCGCACACCTCTCCCCGCAGGTCGCTCGGCGAGTCCGCAGTCCACCGGTTCCCATGCGCTCAGCCGTGACCGAATTCGTGGTGCTCGAAGCCGTCTCCGCCGAATCCGTGGAACGCGGCGACCAGGAACACCGCGGACGTCAGCAGCCCGGCCAGGACAATCACCGCGATCACCATGCGCCTTCGTCCGCTTGAAGCGCCGCCGCGGTTGAGCAACGTCGCGATATCGGCGGCGAGCTGCCGGCATACCGCGTCGAGGATCGATCGCCACCCTTCGCTTGCTTCGGGTTGCGGGGCGGGCAGCTCGGCCAGGAGCGCATTGAGCTCGTGCCGGTAGCGAGTTGTTTCGATCGTGGCCAGCCGTTCCTCGACTTCGTCGATGGACAGCCGTCCCTCGCCGGCTGCGGCGTACAGCCGGGCGCGGGTCTGCTCACGTTCGGCGTCGGAGCACCGGATGGCGGTTTCGCCCTCCGGGGTGGTCTTCGGTGCCAAAGCTTCGTTCAAGGTGGTTCCTCGTTTCGCGGACGGCTGGCTCTGATTCCCAGTCAGGAGCCCCCTGCCGGAGTGCTCAGGCGTCCCGGCGCTTGAGCAGGACCGCCGCGGCCACGAGTGCGACGACCACGTACGCGCAGAACACCGCGAATCCGGTCCAGGGTGCGAGCATCGCGGTGTCCGGGCGGACGGTGACCAGCGCCTGCCCGGCGTTGCTCGGCAGGTACGGCACGATGTGCGGAGCCCAGCTGTCCGGCAGAGCCTCCGCGATCCCCGGCAGCACCAGCTACAGGCCGAACAGCGTCGCGATCGCGCCCGCGGTGTGTCGGATGAGCCAGCCGAGTGCGACGCCGAGCATGCCCGCGACCGTCAAGTACAGGCCGACGCCGAACACCGCGCGGAAGACCCCGGGCGCCGACAGCGTCGTCTCGATGTGTTGGGAGCTGAGGAAAGCCTGGCCGCCGAGGAACGCGGCGAACGAGCTGACCGTGCCGACGACGAACGAGACGACCGCGAAGATCGCGAGCTTCGCCCACAGCACCGGCAACCTGGTGGGCGCCGCGGAGAAGGTCGCCCGGATCATTCCGGTGCCGTACTCGCCGGAGACGACGAGCACGCCCAGAACGCCGATCACCAGCTGGGCGAGGACGTAACCGCGGATGCTGACGTCGGTCGGGTCGAAGCGCAGCCTGGCCTGCGGCCGCATGACCGGCCAGCGGCTCGCGTCGGCGGCCGAGAAGACCCAGCCCAGCGCGATCATGCCGACGACGGCGACGACCACGGCCAGCGGAGACGACCGCAGCGAGCGGAACTTCAGCCATTCGGACCGCAGGACGCGGACCCCGGTGACCTTCAGGTCGTCCGGCAGCGGCGCGGCCGGGGAAGAGGTGGCTCCGCTCGTCGTGGAGAGGGTCGTGGTCATGACGCGTGCCTTTCCGCCGCCGGAGTGACCCGGTATTCGAGGGCGTCGTCGGTGAGTTCCATGAACGCTTGCTCGAGCGAGGCCTGCACGGGCGTCAGTTCTTCGAGCGGAATGGCCTCGCGGCAGGCCACGCGGCCGATCTCGGCGCCGTCGAGACCGGTGACTTCGAGCAGGTCGGGCTGCACGCTCGTGACACCGGTACCGGGACCGGTCAGCAGGGCGCGCAGCCGCGCGGCCTCCGGCGTGCGCACGCGCACGACCTTGCTCGACGCGCGCCGGACGAATTCATCCACCGATGTGTCGGCGATCAGCCTTCCCTTGCCGATCACGATCAGATGCTCGGCGGTCAACGCCATCTCGCTCATCAGGTGCGAGGACACGAACACGGTCCGGCCCTCCGCGGCGAGACCGCGCAGCAACGTGCGGATCCACAGGATGCCCTGCGGGTCCAAGCCGTTCACCGGCTCGTCAAGGACGAGTGTCGCCGGATCGCCCAGCAGTGCGGCGGCGACTCCGAGGCGCTGGCCCATGCCGAGGGAGAACCCGCCGACGCGCTTGCGTGCGACATCGGTCAGCCCCACCAGGTCGATCACCTCGTCGACCCGGCGACGCGGGACGCCCGTGGTCAAGGCGAGCGCCAGGAGATGGTTATAGGCCGACCGCCCGGTATGGACCGCTTTCGCCTCGAGCAGCGCGCCGACCTCGCGCAGGGGAGCGGCGTGCCGGTGGTAGGGCTTGCCGTTGACGGTGACCGAGCCGGACGTCGGCGCGTCCAGGCCCATGATCATCCGGATCGTCGTGGACTTGCCGGCACCGTTCGGGCCGAGGAAACCGGTCACCACCCCGGGCTTCACCGTGAAGGTGAGGTCGTCCACGGCGGTCTTCTCGCCGTAGCGTTTGGATACTGCGCGTGCTTCGATCATACCGTCCTCGTCTTCCCGGTCCCGCCTCGCCGACCCAATCAATCTACACTCGTGTAGAAGTAGTTGGTGAACGCTGCATAGCGGGAAGGAGGCGTTGACATGGACGGGGGAGTCATCGACGGTGGCTGGTACCTCGACGTGGTGGATTTCGCTCGGTCGACGCCGTGGCTGCACGGCTTCTTCGAGATCTACACCGACGCCGGGTTGGGGCTTCTGGCCGTGCTCGCCGCGGTGGTCTGGTGGCGAGGGCGCGGCAACTCGGCGGCGGGGATGGCGGCGGCGCTGTGGGTTCCGCTGGGAGTCCTGCTGGCCTACGGCCTGAGCAACCTGGTGAAGGTCCTGGTGCAGGAGCCTCGGCCGTGCCTGCGTTATCCCGGTGTGCCGACGGTGGCGCCATGCGACTTCGCCACCGACTACTCGTTCCCGAGCAACCACGTGACGCTCGCCGTGTCGGCGGCGGTGGGGCTGCTGCTGGTCGCCTGGCGGATCGGCCTGCTCGCCGTCGCCTTCGCGGTGCTCGTCGCCTTCTCACGGGTGTATCTGGGCGCGCACTACCCGCACGACATCCTTGCCGGCGCGATCCTCGGAGCGGCGGCGGCCTGCTGCGGCCTTCTGCTCCGGCGGCCGTTGACGGCGCTGGTCATCCGGGGGCGGGCGGGACGGTTACACCGGCTGGTCGGGACGGCCGCCACGGAATCGGTTCCGGGTGGCAGCCGCCCTGGGCGGGCCAGTTGATCGAGTCGGCGGCCGCTTCCGCCTGATGGCGGCGCGCGTCACGCCCCCGCGGCGGTGATGACCGCGTCGGTGGCGAAACCGAGGAAGAGGCCGAGGAACAGGCCCCACGTGGTGATGATCTTGAGGTTCGCCTTGCGGGCGACTGACAGCAGCTCGATCACGACGTAGAGGATCGACCCGGCGGCCAAGCCGAGGAACGCGATCGAGACGGTGTCGCTGACGAAGGCCTGGCCGACGAGGGTGCCCAGGAACGTGGGACCGCCGCCGATCAGGCCGAGCAGCGCGAGGTAGCCCCAGGACGGGCGGCTGCCGGTCAGCGGGGCGACGATGCCGAAGCCCTCGGTGGCGTTGTGCAGGCCGAACCCGATCACCAGCAGCACAGCCAGGCTCAGTTCGCCCCCGGCGGCCGAATTGCCGATCGCGAGGCCTTCGGCGAAGTTGTGCAGCCCGATGCCGACGGCGATCGTCATGGCCAGCCGGGCGCCCGGGGCGCGGACGGCCGGCGCGCTCAGCTCGCCGACCGAGGCGGCGCCGGGGCCGAAGGCCCGTCGGCGGGACGCGGAGCGGCTGGTGGCCTGGTCGAAGTGGACCAAGCCGAGCAGCCCCGCGCCGAAGGTGACCGCCAGGACCGCACCGTTTCCCAGCACGGCACCGATTTCGCCGTGGCTCAGCCCGGTGTCGATCGGTTCCCACGCGTGCGCGAGCACGTCCCAGAGCAGGAAGATCAGGATGCCCGTGGCCGTGCCGTTGAGGAGCGTCTTCGTGCGCGGCAGTTCCGCCCGCAGCCGGCCGAGCGGGAGGCCGAGGAAGATGGTCAACCCCGAGACGGCGCCGAGCAGGGCGATCTGGGCGGGCGACATGGTCTGCTCCTGAAGGTGTCGAGACGGACGCGGCCCGCTGACCGTAACTCAGGAAAGGCTGCCCTCAAAGAGGTGAGGCAAACCTTGCCGTCCGAAGTGGACGAAGGTGAGAGTGCGGCAAGAGCAAGGTTTGCGGAAGGTAAAAGCCTTTGACGGTAAAGCGATTTCGTCGCCCGTCGCGGCTGAGGGCGGCTGCGGTCCGGACGACTTCTACGTTCGTGTAGAAATAAGGGGCAGGTGTTGTCGTGGAGAGGCAGTGGTGGTCGACGTGAACCCGCTGAGTGCGACGTCCTGGCTGGCCGATCTCGGCGCGGCGGGCGTGTTCCTGGTGCTCTTCGCGGAGACCGGTTTGTTGATCGGGTTCTTCCTGCCGGGTGATTCGCTGCTGTTCACCGCCGGGCTGTTCTGCACGACGAGCGCCACCGCCGCCGTGCACCTTTCGTTGCCGGTCGTGCTGCTCGCCGCGGTGGCGGGCGCGCTCAGCGGCGCTCAAGTCGGCTTCGTACTCGGCCGCCGCGGCGGCCGGCCCCTGCTGGCGCGTGTCCGGAATCCGCACCTGCACCGCGGGGTCGAACGCGCCGAAGAGCTGCTCGGCCGCTACGGCTACGCGAAGGCGATCGTCCTGGCCCGGTTCATTCCGGTGGTGCGGACCGTGCTCAACCCGATGGCCGGGATCCTGGCCGTCCCGGCCCGGACGTTCACCACGTGGCAGGTACTCGGTGGCCTGGTGTGGTCGATCGGGGTGACGCTCGCCGGCTATCTCCTCGGCGCGAGCGTCCCCGGCATCGACCAGTACCTGCTGCCGATCATCGCGGTGATCGTCGTCGTGTCCTTGATCCCCCTCTTCCTGGAGCTGTGGCGAAGCCGCCGCCGGGACACGAGGCCCACGCGCGAGAGCGACACCGAAGGCCGGTGACCCCGGGCGGCGCTGTGAGTAAAGCCGCGACCGCGAATCCGCGTGCTGGTGCGCATCGCCCAGGACGCCCACGCCGGTGGGCAAGGTGGCGCGGGAGCACGGCACTCCGGAACGCGGTCCAGGCCACCCTGGGGCCCCCGCCGTCGCCCGGCTGCGGACCTGGCGCCGCCGACGGGTGCGCTGCCTCGCCCCGGATCGTTGCGGGCGCGCGGTGCCCTTGGCAGTCCTGGTCTCGGCAGAGTCGCTCGTGAGATGGGCGCGCGCGTCGGCGATGAGCGGACTCGCCACCGAGCCGCGCACGCAACGGTCCCGGAGTCAGATGTCCCGTTTGCGAAGTGAGAGCGCGGCCAGGCCGGTGGTGGCCGCCAGGTAGGTGAGGCAGACAAGTAGTCCCTCGCCGGCCGACGGCCATTCCGGGGCCGGCACAGTTGTCCAGGTCAGTCCCTGGGCCGCGCTGCTGAGGGCCCAGTGGGTCAGGTTGCTCGGTTCTGCTCCGGTGAAGGCTTTGAACACCATGACCGTGAGGAACAGGAGCCCGGTGACCGTCGCGACGGCGCCGGCCGTGTGGCGAATCGCCGCGCCGATGCCGACGCCGATCAGTGCGACGGCAAAGAGGTAGAAGCCCTGTCCCAGGACCGCGCGCACCACGTGGGGGTCGGCGAGGGAGACGTCGAGCTGTTTGCTCGCCAGGACGAGCTGCCCGGCGAAGAAGGTGAGGAACGCGAGAGCTTGTCCGGCGGCCAGTGCGATGCCGCCGACGACGGTGAGCTTGGCCGTCAGCACCTGGTGACGCCGGGGTGCTGTGATGAAGGTCTGCCGGATCGTTCCGGTGCCGAATTCGGTGCTGACGGCGAGCACGCCGAGGAGGGCGAAGGCGAACTGGGCGAGCTGGAATCCGGTGAAACTGCCCAAGACCGGGTCGAATTCGGTGCGGTCGCGTGTGGACCAGCTGTCCCAGCCCTGCGCGGCCGAACGGGCCTGGACGACGCCGATCGTGACGGTGGCCATGGTGGCGACGAGCAAGATGAACGGCGTCGATCGGACCGAGCGCAGTTTGGTCCACTCGGCGGCGAGCAGGCCGCGGCGGGGCAGGATCGTGGTCATCGGGCGTTCTCCTGACGGGCGTCGGTGCGGTATTGCAGGTGGGCTTCGGTGAGTTCGCGAAAGACGTCCTCCAGCGACGCTCGCCGGGGTGTCAGTTCGCTGAGTGCGACGCCGTGTGCCGCGGCGATACCCGCGATGTCGGTGGGTTCCAGCCCGGTGACGACGAGGCTGTCCGCACCGTGCGAGGCCACCGCCGCGCCGCGCGCGGAAAGCAGCGGCGCGAGCACGGCCTGGTGTGCGGTGCGGACGAGCACGTCGCCGCCGGCGTGGGAGCGGACCAGGTCGGCCAGAACGCAGTCGGCGAGCAGCCGGCCGCGGGCGAGGACGAGGACGTGGTCGGCGGTGAGCTGCATTTCGCTCATCAGGTGGCTGGACACCAGGACGGTGCGGCCCTCCTCGGCGAGGGACCGGAACAGCCGGCGGGCCCAGTGCACGCCGTCCGGGTCGAGCCCGTTGACCGGCTCGTCGAAGATCAGCACGCCGGGATCGCCGAGCAGGGCCGCCGCGATGCCGAGCCGTTGCTTCATGCCGAGGGAGAAGCTCTTGACCCGGCGGTCGCGGACCTCGGCCAGACCGGTCCGGTCCAGAACTTCGCCGACTCGGCTGGGCGCGACGCCGCCGGCCTGGGCCAGCCACCGCAGGTGGTGACGGGCACTGCGCCCGCCGTGGATCGCGGTCGCGTCCAGCAGCGCGCCGACCTCGCGGAGCGGCCGCTCCAGCGCCCGGAACGGCTTGCCGTTGACCAGCACGTGGCCGCTGGTCGGGGTGTCCAGGCCGAGGATCATGCGGATCGTGCTCGACTTGCCCGCGCCGTTGGGCCCGAGGAACCCGGTGACCCGGCCGGGACGGACCTCGAAGGTCACGTCGTCGACCGCCCGCCCCGCCCGGTAGCTCTTGGTGAGCCGGTGGACTGTGATCATCAGGAATCTCCTTGCCTCGCCGTGCTTTCAGCTCCTCCCACGATGACGCCGGTCCGCCTGAGGGCGCATCGCGCCGGGGGCGTGCACCGCGTGGCGTATGCCCGTGGGAGTAGGCCGGGAGGATGATGTGCGACCCCGGCGCGGCGGGCTAGCGTCGGACCATGCGAACCGACCCACGCCCACCGCTGCCGGCCCGGCTGCGCCCGGCGCACTGGTTCGCGCTCGACGTGCTGGCCGCGCTCGCGGTCGCCGTCGTCTGGTCGGCGCCACTGGTGGGCGGCCACAGCGACGCCGGTCCCGACAGCCGAGCCGCGGCCTTCGCCGGACTGCTGGGGGCGGCGTTGCTCGCGGTTCCGCTGGCGCTGCGCCGGTGGTCGCCGCTGGGTGCCTTCGTGGTGGGGGTGCCGTTGTTCGGCCTGACGCTCGCCACGTCGGTCGTGCCGGTGGTGCCGCTCGCGTCGGTGCCGATGGCGCTGGTGACGTACTCGCTGGCCGCCCGGGGTTCCCGCCGGACCGGCCTCGGCGCGCTCGCCGTGGTCGTGCTGCTGATCGCCGCGGCCGGCCCCGTGTACACGGGCCACTGGAGCTGGCCGCGGCCGGCGGTCCTGCTGCCCGGCCTGGTCGTGATCGTGGGCTGGGTCGTGGGCCGGATGGCCGCGCAGGCGCGCGCCTACCGGGAAAGCCTGCGCCGGCAACGTGACCGCGAAGCCGACGCGGCGGTGCAGCGGACCGTGACCGAGGAGCGGCTGCGGATCGCGCGGGATCTGCACGACGTCGTCGCCCACAGCATGAGCGTGATCACCATCCAGGCCGACATGGGCCGCCTGGTTCTCGACAGCAAGCCCGCGGTGGCCGGGGCCGCGCTCGGCGTCATCGAAACCACCGGCCGGGACGCGCTCGGGGAACTTCGCAGGATGCTGGGCATCCTGCGCGCGCCAGACACCGAGTCCGCACTCGGATCCCTCCGCCCGGCACCCGGGCTCGGGGACCTGGACCGGCTCGTGGCGCACGCCGCCGCGGCCGGGCTCGAGGTCGCGGTGACCGTCACCGGGGAACCCCGGCCGCTGCCGCGTGGCGTGGACCTGTCGGCGTACCGGATCGTGCAGGAGGCGCTGACGAACGTCGTCAAGCACGCGGCGACACCGACCTGCCGGCTGCTGCTCGGCTACGGCCCGGACGCGGTCACCATCGACATCCTCGACGACGGGCAAGGCGGCTCGCCGCGACCCGGTGGGCACGGCCTCGTCGGGATCCGGGAGCGCGCGCAACTGTGCGGCGGCGAATGCCACGCCGGCCCGCAGCCCGGCGGAGGGTTCCGTGTCTTCGTCCGGCTCCCGTCGGCGGCGTGCCCGTGACGACGGTGCTCATCGCCGACGACCAGGCACTCGTCCGGGCCGGTTTCCGGGAGATCGTGGGTTCCGCGGCCGATCTCGCCGTGGTCGGTGAGGCGGCGACCGGGGCGGAAGCGGTGCAGCTCGCCCGCGGTCTGCGTCCCGACGTCGTGGTCATGGACATCCGCATGCCGGAGATGGACGGCCTGGAAGCGACCCGCCGGATCACCGGGTCGCCGGCGACCGCGGACGTCCGGGTGCTCATCCTCACCACCTTCGACCTCGACGAATACGTCTTCGCCGCCCTGCGCGGCGGAGCCAGCGGGTTCCTGCTCAAGGACACGCCGTCGGCGGACCTGCTCACCGCCATCCGGACCGTCGCCGCCGGGGACGCGCTGCTGGCTCCCGGCGTCACCCGCAGGCTGATCGCCGAGTTCGCCGCCCGGCCATCCCGCGCCGCGTCGCCGGCCGGGTTGCCGGCCGCGATCACCGGCCGGGAACGGGAAGTGCTGACCCTGGTCGCCGAGGGGCTCTCCAACGCCGAGATCGGCGAACGGCTGCACATCACGACGGGAACCGCGAAGACCCACGTCAGCCGCCTCATGCTCAAACTCGCGGCCCGAGACCGGGTGCAGCTGGTCATCCTCGCCTACCGCGCCGGCCTCGCTGGTTAACGGTCCCGGGGCGTACGTTAACTTCCGGCTAACCTTGCCACTGGTATTCAGAAAGTGACCGGCGGACTGCCGGTCGGCGTGTTGTGCGCGCTTCGCTTTGGTCCATAGTGGACAAGCAAGTAGTTTTCCCGGTGACAACCGATAATCCGCATGAACCATTCAGGTCGATCCGCCGTGTGCCGTGGTGAGGTGGCGACCTGAGAGGAGGGGCTTGATGCCCCGAGTGCGCACCGCTGGACGACACCGCAAACCGGCGACGATCGGACTCGTCGCGCTGTTGGCCGTCGCGGGGGCGACCGCGACGGCGATCGCGTTGAGCAGCCCGGCGAGCAACGCGGCCACGCAGAACTGCAATGGCCTGGACACGGCGCTGCAGAACAATCTCACCTATATCGCAGGTCAGCAGGTGGCACCGGACGCGCAGTCCGCGTCCCGGGTCGCCAACCGGCAGGCGGTGGTCGACCAGATCCAGCAACGACGCCAGGACGCCGGCTGTCAGGGGAAGGTCGCGGCGAACATGGCGGCCGCCGACTGCGCCGCGGTCACGGCCGCGGCCGGCGACAATGCGATGGCCAACGGCGCTGGAGCGGCAGAGCAGAACGGCATGGCTCAGGGCGGCATGGCCGACCAGAACGGCATGGCCAACCAGAAAGGCAAGTCCGGCAAGAAGAGCAAGGCTGCTGGGCAGGGGATGGCCGACCAGCAGGGGATGGCCGAACAGAACGGTATGGCGGGCCAGGCCGCGGCGGCTGACCAGAACGCGGCAGCCGAGCAGGCGTGCCAGGTCGTTCAGGACTGCGTTGCGCAGGCTGCCGAGGCCGCGAACGTCAACGGCATGGCGGACCAGAACGGCATGGCGGACCAGAACGGCATGGCGAGCCAGAACGGCATGGCGGACCGGCAGGGGATGGCGAACCAGAACGGCGCTGCCAACCAGAACGGCATGGCGGACCAAAATGGCATGGCCCATCAGAACGGCATGGCGAATCAAAACGGCATGGCGAGCCAGAACGGCATGGCCGATCAGCAGGGGATGGCGAACCAGAACAGCGTCGCCAACCAGAACTGCGATGCCATCCTGAACTGCGTTGCCCAAGCCGGTGCGGCGGCCGATCCCACCGCGGGGCAGCAAGGCATGGCCACCGACCAGAACGGGAAGGCCCAGCAGAAGGCCAAGGCGAAGGCTGCCGACAGTGCGGGCCAGGCCGCGGCGGACCAGGCGGCAGCGGTGGCAGCCGACTGCGTCGCCGCCGACAGCGCCCAAATGGACAGCGCGTCGCCGCAGGCGGCCGCGGGCGACGTCGTCTGCCCGGGATCGACCGTCACTCTCTCCGGGGAAGGCGGCTCGCCCGCGGCATCCAGTGACCAGTTCCCCGTCGGCACCATGTTGAAGGTCACCAACCTGGACAACGCCAAGTCCGTCACCGTGCCGGTGACCTCGACGTCCGGAAGCTGTGTGCTGTTGAACAACACGGCGTTCAACAAGATCCACCAGCAGGGCAAGCAGCTCATCCGGAACGCGAAGGTCGAGAAGGTCGGCTGAACACGCTGACGGGTGTGCATCGCCGGGAGCCGATGCACACCCGCCAACGCCGAAATGACCAGGGCCGTGTGACAGCCGGATGAGCTGCGGTCAGCCGGCAAGTTCTTTGATCGGTGCCTTTCGCTGCTGCCATGAGGTGTAGCCGATCAGCGCGACCGGGACCGAGCCCAGCAGGACGGAGGCCCCGATCGTGCCGTAGCCCAGGCCGCCCGCGGTGACCGGCTTGCTGACGAAATCGCCTGCCGACGCGCCGAGCGGGCGGGTCAGGATGAACGCGATCCAGAACAGCAAAGTCCGCGAGAGCCGGGTCGTACGCATCGCAACGAGCGCGAGCAGCAGAACGCCGCTGATCGCCAGGGCACTACCACCGAAGCCGAGACCGGAGTCGTCGGCGAGGAAATCGCCTACTGACGTGCCCAGGGTGTCGGACAGCAGGATCGCGGTCCAGTACAGCAGTTCGCCCCTGAAGGTACTGATCGTCTGCACATCGAACGAGTAGCCGGTTGTGCCGGCCGTGCTGGTGGCGAGGATGACCGTCCAGTACAGCGCGGGGTGGAAGGTCTTCACCGCCAATTGCGTCGCCACGCTCGCGACGAAGAGTGCGACCAAGATCCTCGAGCTGAGGAAGCTTGGCCATGATCGTCATTCGAGCTTGCCGCCACGCAAGTTCGCCGAATCATCAACCTATTGATGATGCTGCCGGCCGGGCTTTACCGCCTGCCGCACGCTCAGGACGGGGTGTGCTGGACGTCGACCTGGGTGTCGGGTGTGGCGTAGGTCAGCAGGGGTTCGGGACGCCCCTGCGTCACATGGTCGGCGAAGGCGGTCAGGTAAGCGTTGGTGATGGTGAGCGCATCAGCGCCGTCGATCGTGCCGAGTGCGAGCTGGGGGCGGATCGGTGCGGCGAGGTAGTAGCTGCCGTAATCGCTGAAGTTGAAGTGCTCGGCGTTCTTGATCCGGTAGCACCAGGTGGGTCCGGCACTGGCGGTCAGCAGGGCGTTGGCGGTGTCATGGTCGGCCTGGTCGCCGGGGGTGGCCGGTTGGCACGTTCCGGTGATGCAGGAGTTCTCGCTGCCGATGAGCATCATCGGTTTGGTGAGTCCGCCGTGGACGACCGAGCCGTACTGGGTGCCGTCGAGGTCGGCCGCGCCGGCGCACTGCGGGTCGGAGCGGCAGGCCTCCAATGCGGCAGCGCCGCCGAACGAATGTCCGATATAGACGGTCTTGGTGGCGTTGACATGTCCGGCGAGCCGGCCGCTGATGTCCAGCGTCGCGGCTTGGGTGGCGACGAAGCGGGTGTCGGCTGCCCAGATGCCGGCCAGTCGGTCGCCGTCCGCTTGGGGCTGGCCGACGTGCAGGTTGTTCGCGTCGAGAGCAGGGTTGCCGGCATCGGTCGCGGACACCGGCTGTCCGTGGAGGACGGTGAGGTTCGCGCTGTAGGTCGGGGTGACCCCGGCGACGACATATCCGTGGCTGGCCAGGTTTTCCGCGAGCGTGGTGTATTGCGGCGCGGCGAAGCCCATGCCGGGCGCCAGGACCACGACCGGGAACCGACCCGTGGCGGCGGCAACGTCGGCGAAGGCGTGGTTGTGGACGTCCTCGAAGCTGGTCTCACCCAACCCGGGCAGGCCGCCCAGATGCAATCCGGCCCAGGCGCCCGGAGCATAGGGTGCGGGTTGTGCGCCGGGATGGGGCGATGCGGGGTACCACAGCCAGACGGACAACTCTCGTGACATGCCCGGCTGTGGGGCGAGCGGGTCCGTGCGGGTGTGGTCGGTCCACTCGGTGACCGTGCGGCCGACCGGGTAGGGACCGGTCGGGGTGGGCAGGGTGATCGGCTGCGCCGACCGGATCGCGACATAGCCGACGTAGCCGCCGGACGCGACCACCAGCACGACCCCCAGGATGAAGAAGACCTTGATCCTGCGGCGCAGCCGGTGGCGGCGTGTTCGATTGCTCGGCGTGACGTCGTGCACGCCGAGATAGTACACGCCGCGTACTACGCGACAAGTAGCATCGTTGTGCGTAGTATCGCCGTGTCGGATTGGAGGAATGCATGCACAGCAACGACGCGCAGATGCTGGTGCTGACCGCGCTCGCGGGCCGTCCGCTGCACGGGTACGCGATCAACGCCGCGATCGAGGAGCTGACCGGGACTCGGCTGGGACCAGGCAGCCTGTACGGCGCACTCGCCCGGCTGGAAGGCCGGAAGCTGGTCGAACCCGCCGCGGCGCCGTCCGACACGCGAGACCGGCACCGCACGGTACGCATCACCCCGGCTGGACGAGAGGCCCTGCGCGCAGAACTCGAACAGATGACCCGGGTCGCCCAGGCAGGCCTGCGCGCGCTGGGGGCCGCCCCGGCATGAACATCCCCGTACTTCTGGCTCGGCTCTATCCGCCTGCGATCCGTGAGCGGTGGGGGACCGAGATCGTGCACGAGGCGCAGCTGGCCGGTCCGCGGTCGTGGTTGGACACGGTGGTGGGAGCTGTGAAGCTGTGGCTGCACCCGAGTGATTGGCCGGAAACGGCCCATGGGCAGACCTGCCGCGTCGTGGCCACCGCACTCGTTGCGGTAACCGCAACGGCTGCGCTGCTGATGCGCGCCGTCGGCCCCGCCTCGCTCACCGCGAACATCGGCCACCTCACCACCAGCGCGTGGCTCGCGCCGATCCTGATCGGGCTGGCGCTCGCTACGCCTTTGCCACCGCCACGCCGCGACGCCTTCGGGCGCCTGACCGCCACGGCGGTCCGTACCCTCGCCGCGCCCGCTCTCGCGCTCGTCGCTCTCTTCCTGCTCGCTCACAGCGGCCTGATCGGCCAACCCAATGGCATCGTCCACGTCCTGTTGCTCGGCTACTACTGGGCGACGATCGGCTTCGCCGGGATCCGTCTGTGCGCGCTGATGGCCCGCGTCGGCCGGATCGCCGTCGTGCCGAGCACTCGCCGGTTGTGCTTTGCGCTGCTGTTGCTCGGAACCGGGTTGGCGCTCGCGGCCGCGCAGACCCTCATCCCCTTCCGGGGTGAAAGTGTGGTTCTGTCGTGCGGATTCGCCGCCCTGGCCGCCGCGCTCCTGATTGCCGGCCTGGATCTGCGTCGTAACCCGGCGGGTGGGGTCGGCCGGCCTTCACGGTGATCCGGGGGAAGGCAGCGGAGTTGGAACGACAAGGTTTCAGGACTGTCTGCTGCGGCGGGCTGGAGCTGCGGGTGCCGCAGTCCGGCGGGCCAGTTCTGCGCTGAACGCGTCCTCGCCGAGGCCGCGGTGTGCGACGCGCTGACCGTGCTCGCCCTCGGCATGTCGCACTGTCACTGGAACCGGGTAAGCCCCCGACCAACCGACGTTGACCGAGCGCTTACCCGGTTCCGGCGGACTACGCAGTCTGGGTGACCATGGCCGGGGCGGGCAGGCCGAGCAGGATCCGGTACTGGGCCTCGAAAGTGGCCAGCGCTTCGTCGATGTCGTGGCGGGCGACGAGGGCCCTCGACGCCGCGCCCATCCTGGCGCGGGCGTCGGGATCCGCGGCCAGGTCGGCGATCCACCGCGAAAGGGTGGTGATCGCGCCCGGCTGGAAGAGGTAGCCGTTGGTGCCGTGGTGCACCAGGTGTGGCAGGGCGAGCGCGTCGGCGGCGATCACGGGCAGGCCGGCGGCCATCGCTTCCATCGTGGCGAGGCTTTGCAGCTCGGCGGTGCCGGGCATGCAGAAGACGTCGGCGGCGGCGTATCGGCGGACGAGTTCGGCGTCGGGGACGAAGCCGTGGAACGTCACCCGCCCGGCGATGCCCAGTTCGGCGGCGAGGTTCTCGAGTTCGTGGCGGCGGGTGCCGTCGCCGACGAGGTCCGCGTGGACGTGTGGCAGCGGGACGAGGGCGCGCAGCAGCTGGTCGATGTTCTTCTCCGCGTCCAGGCGGCCGACGAACAGCACCGACATCGGCCAGTCGGCCGTGCGCCCGTCGGGTGCGGCGTAGTGGGCGAGGTCGATGCCGCAGGAGACGACCTGCACCGGCCGGTCGAACCCGATTCCGGCGAGGACTTCGGCGGCGCGCGGCGTGGGTGTGGTGACGATGCGCGCGTCGCGGTAGACGCTGAGCAGGTCACGCCAGGCCCAGCGGGCGAGCGCGTTCTTGACCCGCTGGGGGAAGGGCGTGTAGCCGAGCAGGTTGTCCGGCATGAAGTGGTTCGTGGCCATGCCGGGAAGCTCGCGTTCGGCAGCCGCCTCGAGGAGGGCACGCCCGACACCGAAGTGGGCCTGGACGTGGACGACGTCGGGACGCAGCCGGTCCAGCAGCGGACCGACCTCCTTACGGGCGCCGCCCGGCGTGCAGAACCGGTAGTCGCCGTGGAAGGGGATGGCCTGGGAGCGGATCCGGTGGACGGTGTAGCCGTCACGCTCCTCGGTGTGCGACGGGCCGTGGGCGGATGGGCAGGCGACGTGGACGTCGTGGCCGCGGGCGGCAAGTCCGCGGGCCAAACGCTCGGCGAAGAACGACGCGCCGTTGATGTTGGGCGGGAAGGTGTCGGCACCGATCAGGATGCGAAGGCCGGACGGGTGCTTGGGCACGGAGTTCTCCTCGGCTCGGGGACGGTGGTGCGGAACGGCGCCGGCGAGCACGCGCACGCCGGCAAGAGCGACAAGTGCGGAGACGGCCGCGGGCACCGCGACAGCACCGGTCAGCGTGGGGACTTCGCGGTAGGCGAAGGCGGCGACAGCGACGGCGGTCAGCGGATCGAGGACGGTCGTGGTGCCGACGACGACGGCGGTCGGCCCGGCGGCGTAGGCGCGGTGCAGGATCACCCCGCCGGCACCCAGGAGCAGCAATGCCTGCCCGCCGAGCAGGATCGCGGAGCCGGGCGGCTGCGACACGGCGGCGTGTACGACGGCTGAGCCGAGCCCGAACAGGATGGCCGCCGCGGCGGCCAGGACAGCGCAGCTCGCCCGGATGAACCAGGCGGCCACCGCGGTCACGAGCCCGGTCGCGGCCACCACCTCGGCCGCGCCCGCGGAGATCGACGTGGTCTGTGCGGCAGATGCCGCGAGAGACACGAAGCCGGTGACGCCGAGCACCACGAGCACGACGGCGAAGAGCACTCGACGGTTCCGGACTCGCTTCGCGAACACGACCGTCAGGACCAAGCTGAACACACCGAGTGGCTGGACCACCGAAAGGGGAGCCAACGACAAGGCGATCACGTGCAGCAGGCTGCCGCCGGTGGCCAGGGCCGTGCCGGTCCACCACCCGGGCGAACGCAGCAGCCGGGCCAGACTGCGCAGCCCTGGTGAGCCGTCGACGGCCAGGCCCGCGACCTCGGTGTGCTGCCGGTTGGCGGCCACCGCGAACAGAGCGGCGGCGAGCAGGGCGCAGGCAACGGCCAGGGCGGTCATCGGACCGCCCGCCGCAGCGCGGTCGCCACCGTGGCGATGATCAGGAACTCGGCCAGCAAGGCGACCCGTTCCAGCAGGCCGGCCGGGAGCCGGCCGACGAGCTGGGCGACGCCGAACGCCGCCGCGGTCACGACTCCAGCGACCGCGCCGCGACGCAGCGCCGGTGCCACGTGAAGCCAGCGACGTTGGCCCCGCAGCCGGGTGCTCAACGCCCAAGCCGACGAGGGAAGGGTGGCGAACAGCACCCCTCCGCCGATGCGGTGGATCTCTCCGGACGTCGTCGGGACCGCCGCGCTGAGGTTGCTCCGGAACAGCACGACAACGACCAGCCCG
Source organism: Amycolatopsis sp. NPDC058278 (assembly GCF_042881395.1). NCBI lineage: Bacteria > Bacillati > Actinomycetota > Actinomycetes > Pseudonocardiales > Pseudonocardiaceae > Amycolatopsis > Amycolatopsis sp. NPDC058278. The sequence goes on from NZ_JBHVXZ010000096.1 coordinate 32,370, forward strand.
GCCGTCCACAGCACGAAGAGGGTGCTGGCGAGCGGCGTCCGGGGCAGCGCGGCGAGGTGCGCCGCGACAGCGAGAGCGGCGGCCGCAGCGAGAAGGAGCAGGATGGCTGCAGCGAACAGCACGCGGCCGCCGCTGTGCCACGCGTAGTCGCTGACGGGGTCACGCCACGGGTCGACGTTGCCGGCGGACCCGAACGTCAATCCGGCGATGATCGCCTGCGCGGCGGCAGCCATCACCAGCGTCAGCGTCGCCAGCGGAGCGGGCGAAAGCGTGGTCCGTGGAGTCACCCCTCAGACGGTGCTGGCCGTCCATGAGAGTTCGATGAAGATCGCGCTCGGTTTCTCTAAGAAGCGGTCAGCGGGAGGACGAGGTCGAACCGTGCGCCGCCGGTGCCGGCCTGGCCGGCCTCGGCGCGGCCGCCGTGCTGGGTGAGCACTTGGTCGACGATGGCCAGTCCGAGGCCCGAGCCGGGCAGGGCGCGGGCGGCGTCGGCCCGGTAGAACCGCTCGAAGACATGCGGCAGATCGGCGTCGGCGATGCCCGGGCCTTCGTCGTCGACACGAACCCGTGTCGAGTCGGGCGTCACGGACATCGTCACTTGCACAGTCCCGCCTGGGGGTGACCACTTCGCGGCGTTGTCGAGCACGTTCAGCACGGCTCGTTCGAGCGCTGCGGGGCGCACGAGCACCTCCGCGTCGGTCAGCTCGATGTCGAAGGACACCGATGGCCACCGCGACCGTGTGCGTTCGACGGCCGAACCGACGACGTCGGCCAGCGCCAGGGATTCCGCCGCTTCGCTCGGCCGTTCCCCGGTGGACAGGTCGACCAGCTCGCCGATCAGCGCGGTCAGCTCGACGGCCTGGGTGTCGAGGTCGGCCAGCAGCCGCGACCGGTCCTCGGCCGAAAGCTGCCGCTGCGGGTTCGCCTCGGCGTGGATGAGCAGCTCGATGTTGTTGCGCAGGCTCGTCAACGGGGTCCGCAGCTCGTGGCCGGCGTCCTCGACCAGCCGCCGTTGCTCGTCGCGGGAGCGGCTCAACGCGCCCAGCATCGCGTTGAACGCCGTGGCGAGCCGGCCGATCTCTCCGGCCGCGGTGACTTCGATGGCCGCGGAAAGCTCCTGCGTCCGGGCGACGTTCTCGGCCGCGGCGGTCAGGTCGTCGACCGGGCGCAGCGCCGACCGGGCGATCAACCGGCCCACCAGCGTCGCCCCGACGACCCCGGCCAGTGACACGATCACGAGCCACAACCCCAGCCGCGTCAACGTGTGCTCGACGTCTTCGGAGTCCTGGGCTACTTCGACGGTACCGCCGTCGGATCGCTGGGCCGTCCAGATCCGGTACCGGTCGCCGTCGATCCGGCGGACGTCGGACGCGTGACCGGCTTCGCCCGGGGCCGGCGGCGCGCCGGGCACCCCGGACGGGATGAAGGGCTTGGCACCCGCTGTGCCCGTCACGACGCCGGTGGGGGACAGGAACTGGACGGTCAGGCCGCCGTCGTGACCGGGTCCGTCGCGGTTCTCGGTGGAGCGAAGCGTTTCCAGTGCTTCGGCCGGGGATGCGGTCTTCGCCGCGAGCTGGGCGTAGGACTGCAGCCGGGCGTCGAACTGGTCGAAGAGATCCGCGCGGGTGATGCTCCAGGAAATCGCCGACACCAGCACCACGGCGATCGCGACGGCGGCGGCCACCAGGACACCGAGCCGCGCGCGCAGCGAAAGCCGGTGCCACCGAGGGCGTTTCACAGCGGCTCCTCACGCAGGACGTAGCCGACCCCGCGCACCGTGTGCAGCAGCCGAGGTTCGCGGTCGGCCTCCAGTTTGCGCCGCAGGTAGCTGACGTAGACGTCGAGCCCGTTGGACGCGGTGCCGAAGTCGTAGCCCCACACGTGCTCGAACATCACCGTCCGGGTCAGCACGATCCGCGGGTGGCGCAGGAACGTCTCCAGCATCGCGAACTCGGTCCGGGTCAGGTGCACGGGACGGTCGCCGCGGAACACCTCCCGTGTCGCGGGGTCCAGGGTCACGTCAGCGAACCGCAGCGCCGCGGGGGCGACCGGGGCGGGAGGGGTGTGGTACTCGGTGCGGCGCAGCAAGGCGCGCACCCGGGCCAGCAGTTCCTGCAACGCGAACGGCTTGACCAGGTAGTCGTCGGCGCCGGCGTCGAGCCCGGCGACGCGGTCGGTCACCGCGGTACGCGCGGTCAGCATGAGGACCGGCACGGTGTTGCCTTCGGCCCGCAGCACCCGGCACACCTCCAGGCCGCCGAGCACCGGCATCGTGACATCGAGCAGCACGCCGTCGGGGCTTGCGTCGCGGATCAGCTTGAGTCCGGCCGCGCCGTCGCCGGCGATCGAGACGGTGTAGCCCTCGAACCGCAGCGTGCGGGACAGCGAGTTCTGGACGGCCGTCTCGTCGTCGACGATCACCAGGTGCATTCGGCGCCCCTTCGTCCCCATAGTGATGACACAGGGTAACTGTAGTTGAGAGTGACGCAGGGGTGGCCAACTCTCATCGAACATTAACGTTCGACCGGGCCAAGCGCAGTTTTTCACGGTTAATCTCGCAACAAGGGTTCACCCGCAGCGAAGGAGGAAATGATGAAGGAAAATCCGGCTGGTTCGACGCTGCCCACGGACACGGACGGGATTCGCTGCTCGGATGCGGAACGTGAGCAGGTCCGAGCCGCGCTCTACGCAGCGGCCGGCGAGGGCAGGCTGACGATGGACGAGGTCGAAGACCGCCTTGGCCGAATCGAGGGAAGCCGCTTCCGGCACGAACTTGCCGCTGTGACCGCGGATCTGCCCGCCCCCTCGCCGGAGGTGGCGCAAGGATGGCGGCCGGTTTTGGCCGCCGCTCGTCGGAACGTCGCCGCCGACTTCGCGGTTCTGCTCGGGCGTGCCTCCGAACCCGCCTCCGGCCGCCGCCGGCTGCTGATCATCGTGACTGTCCTCGTCGGGCTCATGATTGCCGCGGCGATCGTTCTCGCCGCTGTGCACGGCTTCGGCGGCGACGGTTTCGAGCCCCACGAAATCGACGCCGGTGAGCACGGTCACGGCTGACGCCCACGTTCTCGATCGTCACATCCCGGCTGAGTTTGCCCGCCGCGACGAGCTGCACGGTCACCAGGATCGAGACGGCCTCCGCGGCCAGCAGCCCGATCAGCACCAGCACCTGCGTCAGGCCCGCCTGGATCGGCCCGGCGCCGCCGAGCAGCACGCCGACGTAGGCGCCCGGGAGCGTCACCAAGCCGACTGTCCGGGTCTGGTCGAGCGCCGGGATCAGCGCGTGCCCGGCCGACGGGCGGCAGATCTCCAGCGCGGCGGGCCGCGGCAGGAACCCCAGGGCAAGTGCGGCTTCGTACTCCCCGTGGCGGGCCTTGAGTTCGTCGAGCGCGCGGCGGGCGGCCTGCGACGTCGCGGTCATCGCGCCGCCGATGACGATGCCGGCGATCGGCACGACCGCGATCGGCCGCAGCGGGACCACCCCGGCGCCGAGCACCAGCGCCAGCACCGGCGCGACGCCGGCCGCGATCGCCAGCGCCGTCCACGGCAGGTTCGCCCAGGTACCGACGCGGCGCGCAGACGTGACCGCGGCGATGCCAAACATCAACAAGACGAACAGACCGGTGAGCGGAGTGGAGCGCAGGACGGCGGTGATCACCAGCGACACGGCGGCCAGCTGCGCGACCGCCCGAGCGGCGGCGATCAGCACGGCCCGGCCCTGCCCGAGCTCGCCCCAGTGGACGACGGCGGCGCCGGCGACGGTGAGCAGGATGAGCACCACTACGAGGGCAGGCCCGAAGGTGATCGCGGCGTCGTTCACTCCGCCGATTCTGCCGTGGTCGCCGGCACCGGTTGTTCGCCGACCGCTGCAGGCGAGGGCACCGGACAACCACGCCGTGACGAACGCCCGGCTGCCGAGGACGACGGTGGGCCAGTACACCCCGAGGTGCACCCGGGGCCAGGCGATCAGGAGGGCGTAGGCGACGGCGAGCAGCCACACCACCCACGGCGTCACCCGGCCGGCGAACCGGTGGACGACGAGCCACGCAATCAGGCCGTCGGCCAGGCGCCGTCGGACGTATGCCCGGATGGAAGGACAACCCGCCGGCCTGGACGGCCCAGTCCGCAGTGGACGGACGCGGCGGGCGATGACGCGGGCGGTCGGCGTGGTGGGGTCCTCGGCAGCAGCGCGTACCAGCTGGCGATCATGCCCTGGGGAGGTAGCCCTGCCAAAGCTCAGCGGTCCCGCATCACACCAGGGACGTCGAGTTGCAGGCCCGGCGCGGCGAGCCCGGCGAGTTCCTCGCGCAGTGTGGTCACCAGCCGGTCGGTGGCGGGCGGCTGGTAGCCCGCCATCCGCGTGACCGCGGCGATGCTCCGGCTGATTCCGGCGTCGCCCAACGGGCGCAGCACCACCGTGGCCGGAAGCGCCGCCAGCGCCATGATCCGGGGCACCACCGCGACGCCGATCCCGGCCGACACCAGGCCGATCATGGCGGCGTAGTCGTTGGACATCGACACGATGTCGGGGCTGAACCGGGCACCGCGGCAGGCGCTCACGAAGGCGTCCAGGCACAGGCAGGGATTCGGGGCGATCCACTGCTCGCCGGCCAGTGCGCCCAGCGGCACCTCGGGCGCGGCGGCGAGCCGGTGCCCGGCAGGCAGGACCACCGCCATCCGGTCGTCGGCGACGACCTCCCAGTGCAGCCGCGGGTCGCGCGGCTCGCTGACGCCTGGGTAGTCGTAGACCAGTGCCAGATCGGCGTCACCCGCGAGGAGCCGGGGCAGCGCCACCGCGGGATCGGCTTCGGTGAGCAGTACCTTGGCCTTGGGCAGCGCACGCCGGAACGCGCCGACGACTGGCGGCACGATCGTGGCTGCCGCGCTGGGGAACGTCACCATCCGCACCTCGCCCCCGTCCGGCTGGGCGAGCGCCGACAGTTCTCTTGTCGCTTCCCGCAAATGGCTCAGCAGGCCTTCGGTGTGGTGGAGCAGCACCTTGCCGGGATAGGTGATCTGCATCCTGCGGCCGGCGCGGTCCAGCAGTTGCATCCCGACTTCCTGTTCCAGCCGGGCGATGTGTTGCGACACCGCTGGTTGGCTGATGCCGAGCGCGGTGGCCGCTGCGGTGAACGAGCCACAGGTGACGACCTGACGGAAGACGGCCAGCCGGGTGGTGTCGACGCTGGCGAACATCCCAGCAGCATAAGGCAAAAGTTATGCGTACTACAGCGATCCGGCAGCGGCTCTTGTTCCGTGGCCGGTGCGAACACCGGCCGCACCCGAACTAGGAGTAATCCCATGCGCCACTTGATCCATCGCCAGGGCCGGACGCTCGCCGCCGCCACCGCCGTCGCGGCCGCCCTTGTCGTCGGTACGGCTCTGCCCGCGCACGCCGCGCCGAGGGTCTACCGCATCACCACCGTGGCCACGCTCGCCGTCGACCTGGCGGGATCGTCCACCGACAGCGGTGCCGCGGTGATCCAGTGGCCGATCACCGGCGGCCAAAACCAGGAGTGGACGCTGGTCGGGAAGACCTACGGCAGCTGGCTCGTCAACTACAGCACCGGCAAGTGCTTGAGCGTCGTCGGTGCCAGCACTTCGGCCGGCGCTCGGCTGACCCAGTACGTCTGTGGTGACGTCGACTACGAGGAATGGACGCTGGAGCCGGTCAATTCCGGCACGGCTTACGTGCTGCGCAACGCCTACAGCCATCAGGTGATCGACGTGCCGGGCGGCACCGGCAACTGGGGTACGCAGCTCGAGCAGTGGCCTGCCAACGGCAGTCCGAACCAGTACTTCTGGTTCGAGGCCGTGGCCTGACCGGTCGGGCCACGGCCGCGAGTCTCGCGGCCGGCCCCGTGCGCCGGGAGTGCCGGCGAATTGTCGAAGTGCGCCGATCTATGGTGACCTGGCCGTCCATATGGTGGTGTCCAGGATCGGCGCGCTTGCGGCCGCTGGTCGCACGTTTCGTCGGCGACCACCGTCGCCGTCGCCGGCCGCCGTGGTCGCCGAACAGCGCACCGAACTTCGCCTTCGACCGCAACACGTGTTTGCTGACGTCGTCGTCGTACATCCGGATGATCGCGTGCAGTTGGGCGGCGATCTCCTCGGGCAGTCCCTCGT